>NZ_JABCJL010000003.1:0-263854 GCF_012952265.1 Pseudoalteromonas sp. NEC-BIFX-2020_015 | reverse complement strand
ATTTGCTTGGTGACAATAGCGTTTTGGACCCACCTGATCCCATGCCGAACTCAGTAGTGAAACGAAACAGCGCCGATGATAGTGTAGCATTTGTTATGTGAAAGTAGGTCATCGCCAGGCTCCAAATAAAGAAAGCCCGACTCACTGAGTCGGGCTTTTTTACGTCTGCAGGAAAGTGAAAAAGCGAGCAAGGTGCAAGGTGCAAGGTGGCCAGTGTCGCTCAGGCGTTCATCTGAAAGCAACACACCCCGATATATCGGTTGTCGCGATAAATCACGACCTACTGTTTTGCAATCAGCGTGCGGGTATTTTATTGTAAGGTCAGGCTTTAGCCTGAAGGCATATACAGTATTCCCCAGAGCCCCACATACTCTTTTCTCAACGCATTTTCATGTCACGATAAATCACGACCTACAATAGGTTGACAGCAAGGGACTATATTTTTTCAGGATAGCTTGGTCTCTTGAACAGTAAATACAAACTCCATAAGTGAACAGCAACTTGTGCAAATTATTATCTTTATTGACTGGGCTATAACTAACTGTAACTATTATGCCTGCTAATGAGGTTGTTAAGGGAAGTGGTCGATATGTCTTGTGTACAGGTTGTAATTATTGAGGATGAGAAAGCGATTGCTGATACGTTAATTCATACACTCGAAATGGATGGATTTAAAGTCGCCTGGTTTTCAACTGCTGGCGCGGGGCTTGAACATTTAAAAGCAATTAGTACTGATTTACTCATTTTGGATATTGGTTTACCCGATGCTAACGGTTTTGAGTTATGTAAGCAGATCCGAGAGTTTTCATCATTACCTATTATTTTTTTAACAGCCCGCAATGATGAAATAGATCGTGTAGTTGGTTTAGAGATAGGTGGTGATGACTACGTTACTAAGCCGTTTAGCCCTAGAGAAATGCTAGCTCGCGTGAAACTTCGTTTAAAACCACATCGTGTTTCGGCGCCACTGTTAGATTCCTTTCAAAGTAAACCTGTGCTTTATAGTGAAAACTACGATTATTATTATGCAAAGCAATCGCTTGGTCTAACTGCTTTGGAGTTTAAGGTACTCGATAAACTAGTTTCACAACCACGGCAGGTATTTTCTCGCGAGCAATTATTATCATCAGCTGAACTATGCCAAGAGAGTATGTATGCTCGTAATATTGATAGTCATATTAAAGCGATTAGAAACAAGTTACGCACAGCAGGTACAGATGAATTGATTCATACAAAACGTGGCTTTGGGTACTTTTATGAGCCCGTTTAAACAGATTACTCAAGGATTATCTCGATTTAAGCGCTGGCCTAAAATCCCTCTGGGGTTTAGATTATTTTTACTCTATTTTGTACTTGTTATATTAACAACTTACTTGGTTAGCTCTACTGTAATGCGCGAAATAAAACCAACGGTGCGTCAAGTAAGTGAAGAAACTCTCGTTGATATGGCTAATTTACTCGCTGTCATGGCCCGAGAAGATCTTGTTCAGGGTACATTGGTAGAAGGTAAGTTCGCTAAACAGATTAATTCATACGGCATGCGAGAGCCGAATGCAGCCATTTGGGGGATTAGCAAGCCTGCAATTAATCACCGTATTTATATTACTAATGCTGATGGAGTTGTTGTCCTTGATTCTTGGCAGCAAGATATAGGTAAAGATTTTTCGCGCTGGAATGATGTGTATCTGACATTACGAGGAGAATATGGTGCACGCTCTACAGCCTTGGATTCAAGTGATCCCCTTTCTACTGTGATGCATGTAGCTGCGCCGATTATCCATAATGAAAAAATCATTGGCGCTGTCACGGTAGCTAAAGCAAACCGATCGGTGCAACCATTTATTAATATGTCTAAGTACCGTGTATTAAGTTGGCTAGCGGTGATGAGTATATTGGCATTAATAGTAGGGGCTTTGATCGCTTGGCGGATCAATAGCGCTTTGTATAAGCTAGCTAATTATGCCGACAAAATAGGCCGGGGTGAAAAGGCCAATAAACCGACTTTTAGAGTATTTTATGAATATGGGTTACTCAGTGATGCACTTGAGAAAATGCGCCGTCAACTAGATGGTAAAAGCTATGTAGAAAACTATGTGCAAACTCTAACACATGAATTGAAAAGTCCATTATCAGCGATTAAAGGCGCGAGTGAGATCCTACAAACCCCGCTAAGTAATGATAAACAGCAGTTATTTGCTAGTAATATTGAATCAGAAACAGCACGAATGCAAAAGTTGATAGATAAGTTATTAGCATTAACGAAACTAGAACAACTTCCTGAACTTGAAAAGCGAGAAGTTATTTTTATAGCCCCATTACTTGAGGCAATAAAGGGTTCTTTTATAGCTAAAGCCACTAATAAAAATGCCCTAATAACAATTCAATGTGACTCTAGTATGCAGTTAATGGGAGACCGCTTTTTAATACAGCAGGCTCTTTATAACATTGTTGATAATGCGTTCGACTTTTTATTCGAAAGCGGTCAAATCAATATCTTCGTAGAAGTACATCAGCGCATGGTGAGTATTAAAATTAGCAATACGGGCTCTTGTATTCCTGATTATGCGCTGTTGCGCATTACAGAGCGCTTTTACTCACTGCCTCGTGCTAACGGTAATAAAAGCACAGGCTTAGGTTTAAATTTTGTAGAGCAAGTCATTAAATTACACAAAGGGGAACTCACGATAAGTAATATTGAACAAGGGGTTTTGGTTGAGATCACAGTACCAACTCCATAAAAGCTCCACTTAAGACCCACCATAACTCCACATAGCTTCGTTACCATGTATTTAAATAATACATGGAGCGAATATAGATGAAACAAAAAATAGAAACAAAATTGGTGATAATTATAGGTTTAATTGTCCTGCTACTTATCCCAATTTTTATGATCCAAAATTTAATAGATGAGCGAGCTGATCTGCAAGATCAAGTTCAAGCAGATATTGCAAAAAGCAGTAGTGCTGAGCAACAAATTATTGGTCCTTTTATTCATGCTGAATATATTGAAACCAGCACTCGAGATGGTAAAACTATAGATCATGTCGTAAGTGTTTTGCTATTGCCTGAATCACTGAATATAGACAGCACATTATCAACATTCGAAAAATACCGGGGCATTTATAAAGCTCTTCTATATCGTTCAAAAAATAGGTTTGATGGTGTGTTTGATACAGCGTCATTAAAACCATTAGCAGGCAAAAAAATAAAGCGGCTTAATCTTGTTATGGCCATTGCTGATATCCGAGGGATTGGGCAAGGCTCTCAAATAAGTATGAATGATCACACCTACAAATTGTTACCGGGTACGCAAATCGCACAATTACCAGAAGGGGTTCGTATTGAACTTGATTATGCAAGCATCATGGAAGCGCCTATTTTACCGTACCAAATTGACTTAAATTTGCAAGGTATGCGCAAACTTGCTTTAGCGCCTGTTGGCAAAGAAACCTCATTAACGATGCAAGCTGATTGGCCTCACCCAAGTTTTGTCGGCGACTACCTCCCAATTGAATCGAATATTTCACAGCAAAGCTTCTCAGCAAGTTGGCAAACAAATTATTTTGCCACGAACCTGCAGGAGTTATTTAACCATTGTTTATTTCAAAATGAATGTGCGCAATTTAAGCAGCGCAGCATGGGGGTTAATTTAGTTGATGGCGTAAATCATTATCTTAAAAGTTATCGCGCAAGTAATTATGCTTTACTCGTGATCTTACTGGTGTTTGCTAGTTTCTTTTTACTTGAGGTATTGCGTGGTGAGCCAATACACCCTGTACAATATGGTTTTGTCGGACTTGCTCTAGCTGTTTTTTATTTACTGTTGATTTCTTTAAGTGAGCATTTAGGGTTTAATCTGGCGTATCTTTTATCAGCTCTTTCATCCGCATTTTTACTCAGTATCTATGTTGCGGGCATGCTTAAAAATAGTAAACATGGTGGGTTTTTCTTCCTCGGTGTTGTGTTTTTATATGGTTTATTATTTGGCTTATTAAGTGCGGAAGATTATGCATTATTGATGGGCAGTGTATTGGTGTTTGCAGTACTCAGTTTGATTATGATGCTCACTCGAACCGTAAACTGGTATAGCACAAAGCCGCAAGCTGATAACGAGGTTACTTAAGTAACCTTCGCTCAAATAATAAAAGGGCTGATAATTTTATCGGCCCTTTTATGATTATTCAGAGTTCAGGTTTATTAACTCTTAGACAAAAATACAGTTAGCTTTTCGCCTATTTTTAAATGGTCGCTTGAGAGATTATTCCATTGTTTTAGTTTATTTATACTGACTTTGTAATGCTTCGCGATTTTCCATAAGCTTTCTCCCGATTTTACTTTATGCTCAATTTCTTGATCGGCAAGTATAGGGAGGATCAATTTACTCCCCGCGCGAATGCGGTTACTCGTTAGGTTATTAAATGCTTTTAATTGATTCACGCTGATCGCATAGCGTTTAGCTATCACACTGAGACTGTCACCAGATTGAATTGTATAATGCTGCCATTGACTGAAATCGTTACTTTTTTGACTTGCGAGCATGCTTTTAAATGCGGCTTGTTTATCTATAGGGACAACGATGTGCGGTGCATCAATAATAGCAGGAAAGCGGATCACGCCATTATTTAATGATTCTAGTTGTTGCCATTTATCTTTGTTATCTAAAATAACCGATCCCGATACAGGCACCACAGCAATAGCATTTTTATTTGGAATTACTGGAAATGCCATTTTCTGGCTTTTTAATAATTGCGCCGCAGCAAGTAATTTAGGTACGTACTGACTTGTTTGTTTTGGTAACTTTAAACTAAAAAAATCGGTCGGTTTTCCCTGTTTTTTATTGTTACGAATTGCCCTCAATACACGTCCTTCGCCTAGATTATAGGCCGCAACAGTGTGATACCAATCACCGTCAAAACGTAGATATAAATACTCCATAAAATCGAGCGCTGCGCGGGTACTATCTATGACATCCTGACGCCCATCGTACCAAGGAGATATGTGCACTTTAAAGTGCTTGGCAATTGCGGGAGTCAGTTGCCATAACCCTGAAGCATGTTTATGTGAATAGGCACTTGCATCAAAGTCACTTTCAATCAGCGGCATTAATGCCAATTCAATGGGTAACCCGCGTTTTTCGACTTCGTTTACAATATAGTAAAGGTAAGGTTCGGCTCGGCGGCTAATTTCATCCATATAGTTTGGGTGAGATAAATACCACGCTATGCGTTGCTGTACATCTGGGTGGCTTGAATTAGCAAAGCTTAACTGTACGCGAATACGTTGCCAAACATCATCTAGCGTTTGAGGGGCTAAAGGCGCTACCTGCTCAATCGCTTCACTTTGCTGACTAATAACGGAGCTTGGCTGTGCTGTAATAACTGTTTGAGGGGTTGGCTTTTCAGATGTGGTTTCACAGCCAGATAAAACAAAAATGAGCGGAAAAATGCCGATATATCGATTAGAAAACACGTATGAAATCACTCCTAAAATGTCGATGAGGTCAGCCTAGCTAAAAACGAACGCTAGCTGGAGAGTACTAACAACACTAATATTACTATGTTAATTAGCATCTTAACCAAAGTTGGGGTTAATTAATATTTAAGTGAGTTTTAAATTGATCTTTATAACGTCGGGATAAATTAAGTACCTTACCCGTGGTTAGTTTTATTTCACTATCGCCGCTAGATAATGGTGTGATCGATTCAACTGCATCTAAGCGAATTGCATGAGAGCGATGAATACGGCAAAACCCTTGAGATTCTAAATTACTGCTAAGCTGAGTTAATGTAGCACGAAGTGGGTAAATACGTTCTGCGCAGTGCAGGTTTACATAATTCCCAGATGATTCTAACCAGTCTATGTTGTTCACTTTAACGATAAACTCTTTACCGAGCTTTTTTACTAAAAAACGATCGAATTGGGTGGGGATAAGCTCTTCTTCATTATTTGCTAAAGTGGTCGCTTCCCCTATGATTTGAGCGAAAACATAACTAAATACTTTAATAACGACGATAAAAAACAAAAACGCCCACAGATCTTTGCGGTATTCATATAACAGCTCAAACCAATTCAGGCCAAAGTCATAAGCGCGCGCTTGTAGCCAATAGATAAGCTTGCGCAATCCAATCATCACCCCAACGTGCAGCACACAATAAAGTACAGATGCTGCAAAATATAAAGCGATTGAGCGGTTCACTGCTTGCCAATTAAAAGGATGGTGTTTTAGCAAGTATAAAAGAGCTGGTATGAGTAATAAGGTACTAACAGCGCTCGTGTATTCCCACACAAAAGGCTCCCACAACAGAAATGGTAATGCGCCATCGCGCTGCGCTTCCATAATTTGAGAGGTGGCGTTAATACTGTTGTTAATAAACACATACAATGCTAGAAAAATAGCGGCATACCATTTTTGGTAGTGTTGAAAGTGGTGTAGTTGAGCGCTATTTAATGTATGCATACTTTACAGAGTTATCGCAAAAATTATTCCAATAAGCTTGAGCATAGCAAGCAGGTAATAATAGGCAATACTTTTCATCGGCTACCGTCCCTGTGAGCCACCGCTTATCCCTACGTATTGTTTTATCAGCCTTTTATACTTGGAATTAAGATTATCTTCGCTACATTAATACACATATTAAGGTATGGATGTAAGTCATGGTCAAACAACTAAAAAATGGGCTAGGGAGTGTTTTTTCACCTTGGCGAAATGTGTTTAATCACTCTTGTGAAAGTTTACCGCGGCGCTATGAGCTCGATTGGCTAAGAGTGTTGGCATTTGGTTTACTTATTTTTTATCACACAGGTATGCTGTACAGCCAAAGCTGGGGTTTTCATTTCAAAAGCCAATATCTAAGCAGCGGTGTTGAAAATGCCATGCTATTACTATCGCCCTGGCGAATGGGACTGATTTGGTTTATCTCTGGCGTTGCACTGCGCTTCATTGCGGCGCGTTTGTCTTTTTGGGATTTTTTAGTTAGTCGCAGTATACTCATATTATTACCCTTGCTTGTTGGGATCTGGTTTGTAGTTCCGGTACAGCTGTATGCGCAAATGTCACAAGAAAGTGGTTTAACGCTGAATTATTGGCAGTTTTATCAGACATTTTTTGATTTATCACACCCGATTTTTAAAAATTATAGTGCCGGTATTTGGCCCCATGTTGATGTAAATCACCTTTGGTATTTACGCTCATTATGGCAATTTACCTTGCTGCTTGTGCTGATTTTACCTTTACTACATCTTTCTAAAGTTCAGGCTTTAATTACGTACTTGTGTGAGCAGTCACTGCTTATTATTTTCATTGTATTACTGTTGCCGCTTTGCGCGCTAAAATTGAGCTGGCCGAGTGATACGTTTCGTTATCCCATGGGCGCGTTGTTTTTACTTTATGGTTATTTACTTGCGTGGCAGCCAGTATTTTATAACCAATTACTGCGCTGTTGGCGGGTGTTGCTAGGGCTATTTATTGTCGGTTATCTATTAGTTGTTGCGGGCTATCATATTATTTGGCAAAACGCTGCATCTAGCCAATGGCAAATCACTAGCATGGACATGCTTTATACCACCCAGCGTTTACTTGGTGTAGTACTGATGTTAGCCCTCGCACAGCGTTTTTTGAATCGCAACCATCCGATACTTAACAAGCTTAATGGCGCCGTTTTCCCATTTTATATTTTACATCAAAGCGTGATCATCGCCTTGGCGTTTTGGTTTACGCCAATGCAATTGGGAGTAATCATTGAGCCTCTTGCTATCATCAGCCTTACTTTTATGATTTGTTGGTTTTTCTATGAAGTGATTAGCGGATTCGATGTTCTTTGCCCGTTGTTTGGTATAAAGCCTAGCGGGCAATACAGCAGAAAACTTCGCTTTTATGCGCGGTTGATTGGATTTGGGATTATTAGCCCGTTGATGTTGGTATTACTTATTTAGAAAGTGATTTAAGAAGTGATTTAGGGCTGAGTTAAGAGTTGCCCTGTATTATTAGTTGTCATAAAAAAACCATAAAACCGTAGCCCATTAGTCATACACATGTGATGCACTATGCCCCAATTAATTATTCAAAAAATTAAAAGGGTTTTTTCATGCTAAAACGTTCATTGCTCGCAATTTCATTACTTTGTGCTTTAACAGGGTGCTCGCTTGATGGCGACGACGGTTTAACTGGTCCGCAGGGAGAGCAAGGAGCTGCCGGTGTTGATGGTCAAAATGGAGTTGATGGGGGCGATGGCGCTAATGGTGAAAACGGCCAAGACGCGAATCGACTTTTAGATATTAACTTAGTTGGTCGCGCGGTACTAAATGCACAAAGCCCTGAAGGGGCAGCTGAAATTGTTGCTTATCAGGCTTCAAAAAAGTGGATTTATGCAATTAACAGCTCTGGTGATGTTGCTGTTGTAAATATTTTGCCAGCACAAAGCTTTGATAGCGCCGCCATGGTAAAAAATAATGAAGGCATTGTTACGGCAACTAATTTAACAAGCGCGATCACCATTACTTTAAATGATCACACCACCGGTGATGCAAACAGTATTGCAATTGATGAGAATAACCAGATCCTTGCTGTGGCGATGGCATCTAAAACGGTTGGTGAAGCAGGTTACATTGCCTTTTATAACATCGCAGGCGATGCCCCTGTTTTTATTAAAAATGTAATGGTTGGTGCATTGCCAGATATGGTGACATTCACCCATGACGGCAGCAAGGTAGTGGTTGCAAATGAAGGTGAGCCAGCAGGCGATTACAGTGTCGATCCACTTGGCAGTATTAGCATTATCAGTGTTAATAACGGGGCGATTGCAGATGCAGCTACAATGCTTGATTTTACAGCCTATAACGACAAACAAACAGAGCTAGAGGCACAAGGTTTTGTATTTGCCAATCCCACAGGGCGAACGATTAATGGCAAGGTTATTAATACAACGGTGGCAATGGATTTAGAACCTGAGTATGTCAGTATCTCCAAAGATAACCGCTACGCGTACGTGTCTATTCAAGAAAATAACGGCTTGGCTGTGGTTGATTTAACAGACAACAGCCTAAAATTGATGGGGCTTGGTTTTAAAGATTGGTCTAACTTGACCATGGATGCGTCAGATAAAGACGGCAAAGTTAATTTTAAGAAGTACCCAGGTTTATTTGGTATGTATCAGCCAGATACTATTTCCAGCTTTAGCTACAAAGGGGCAAACTTCATTGTCAGTGCAAACGAAGGTGATGGCCGAGAGTACTTTTTTGATGCAGCCAATGCCGAAGACTGTACAGCAAAAGGCGGTCTTGATTTTGACGATAAAGACGGCTGCTTGGCGTACGTTGATGAGTCACGCGCAAAAGATTTAACGCTCGCGGCGAACTTCTCTTATCTGAATAACGACAATGACGATATTGGCCGTTTAAAAGTAACCACAGTGAAAGGCGATGCAGATAACGATGGGCAATATGAGCAGCTTTATACTTACGGTGCACGCTCATTCACTATTTGGGATAGTAATGGCTTAGTGGTATTTGATTCTGGGGATCAAATTGAGCGCATTACCGCATCTATCCATGGCAGCGCGTTTAATAACGATGAAGATACCAATGAAGGCGATACCCGCTCAGATGCCAAAGGGCCGGAGCCTGAAGCATTAGCGCTGGGTAAAGTTGGCGAGCGTTTATTTGCGTTTGTTGGATTAGAGCGTATGAGTGGCATTATGGTATACGACATCACCAACCCATTTGACGTTAAATACACTGATTATTTTTATAACCGTGGCACGACAGAAGGGGCAGATATCACTGGTGATTTAGCGCCAGAGGGCATGGCATTTGTACCAGCTGAGCAAAGTGCGACAGGCAAAGCATTGCTGATTGTGGGTAATGAAATATCAGGTTCAATAGCAGTATGGGAAATTGCACTTAAGTAATTATTTAACTTAAAAATGGCGCACATACACAGTGCGTCCTTTTATTTTCTAGCGCGTAAAGGTGTTTACTGTAGGGTTATACTTTAGGTTGTCGCCATAAATGACGACCTACAATGTAGGACGTGCTTTAGCGCGAAAAGGTGTTTGCTGTAGGGTTATACTTTGGATTGTCGCCATAAATGACGACCTACAATGTAGGGCGTGCTTTAGCGCGTAAAGGTGTTTACTGTAGGGTTATACTTTAGGTTGTCGCCATAAATGACGACCTACAATGTAATGGCGTACTAAACAGTACGCCATTTTATTATGTGGTTGAGTTATTCCAAAATTGGTTTTGGCGTATCGTCAAATGGACTATTTTTCACCAAACCTCGGCGTTTGTATTGCGCTAAAGTAAAACAAAACCCCGCTACAACTAACAACATCGCATTGACTAAAACCACATCTAATAATTGGTAACTGTGCGTGGTGTGCCCAAAAATAGTATTTATAAGGTCGTAAATAGGGCAAATTGTAAATAGTAATGCTGCAACAAATAACTGTTGTACCATCGCTAAACGAACGCGCTGGCGCTGCATACTATTAAATATTGCATGTAATAAACTGACTCCAATAGCACAAAAGAACAAGGTAGGCAGTAGTTCGGTTCGATCCCAGCTAATAGGGGTAAGCCGTGCGCCAATAAAGCTGCAGGCTACGGCTATTAATGTTCCTGTTGAAAGTGCTAAGGTCATAGCTTTTACAAAAGCTAATCCTCGTTTACTTTGTTGGCGGTTATTTTCTCGCTTTTCTAGCCAAATAAGGTTGCCGGATAAAATTAAATAACAACAACTAAACCCTAAAATAAAGTACACAAACTTAAGCGTGATCCCACCAAACTCGCCAAAATGTAGATTACTTAGTGCAGTGTAAGTGGCTGCTGTAGGCGCTTGCTTTGAATTATACTCATCAATAAACGAGGCATCTTTAAGCTTATAAGTAAGGTATGTTGTGGGCACTAAACTGTTTTGCTCATGTAGCCTAACTTCTACCTCGCCATTTTCGTCTCCTGCACCATAAATGTTTATTATTTTAATAGCTTGGTTTGGGTACTGTGTTTGGGTTTTTTTGAGGATGACATCAACTTGGCTATTGTTTACAGCATTGCCAGAATATTCCACTTGAGGGAATTGAAAAAAGCCTGCCGTTTGTATTAAAGCAGGTATATCACCTTTAAAAACAGCAAAACCAAAACCTGCTTGTAGCACAATACTTAAATTAAACATAACCCCAGTCAGTGCAAAAACAAAGGTAAATGGCAGTGATGAAACACCAATTAAAGTATGCCCATCAAGGTAAGTATCTTTATTACGATTTGTACGGTATTGATAAAAATGACTGATCATTTTTTTCAATACCATACATAAACCAGACATCACCATCACAAAAAAGAGCAAGGTAATTACACCCACTATTTCAGTGCCATAAGGGAGTAATAAGCTGATATGTAAATTATAGAGCATGTCACTCAAATAAAAGGTATCAAGATCAAATGGTAGCTGCTGCCCTGTAACAGCATCAAAATTTAGCTGGTGGTCAACATGATGACCATCCGCAGTTTCAGTTTCGAACGCGGTGTAATAATAAGGTTGCTCTGCTGATGGTAGTGCAATTAATAAATTATGATGGGCAGGAATAGCAAAATTTTGAGCTGCGATATTATCTAGAATTGTTGATACAGGCACCACTTCACCCGAAGCGGCCGCAGGAGCATGATACTGGCTATCCCACTGTGTAATATTATGGCGGAAAAACGAAATTGAGCCGCACACAAATACAATCATTAATACGCCAGAGATAATTAACCCAAGCCACGCATGAGCATGTGTAAGGTTTTTTAAGGTCTCTTTATTCATACTGTTGGCCCCGTAGCAGTTAAAAATACGCCAATGAAGATAATAATGGTTGGAATGGCCGCCTTAGCAGCTCTTAACCATGCTTGTTTATTTGTATTTGCACCATAGCACCAAGTCATCACGCCAGCCCATGCTGATAAAGCGAATACCAATCCAAGCGCTAAAATAAGCCCGACTAATTGAGGGAATATTAAGCTAATGATGCTTGGCACCAGTATCATTACAATTAAGCCACTTAACATTCCGGCAAATGTTTTATGCCACATGAGTTGCTCCTAATAAGTGAAATACCGCCGCGAGGCAGCAAAAAAAACCAACGCTTGGCCAAGCCCATTTAGGTCTGTGCGAGAGTAAAAAAACAGGAGCAGGAATAAAAAACATAAATAAAATGAATACGTAAAGAAGCGCAATAAAAATGCCTGTATTAGCAATAAGCATCAGCGATACAGTTAAAATTAATAAACCGGTCGTAAACAACAAGGTTAACCATTTTGGCGGTACACGCTGATCGGGGTTTATAAATTTTTGCCTAGGGCTTGCCCCATATAACAAAATGCCACACAGCCAATAAGCTGGTAGCAAAAAAAAGTAGCTCATTTCTATTCCTTTAAATATTATTTTTATATTGTTTAAACGACAAAAAGACGCCAGCTGAACTGACATCTTTTTAAACCAACTTTCAGGCGCTTTGCAGAGGCTTACTTTCTGCAAAGCGCCTAGGTTCTGACCCTGTGAAGCGCTTAATCATGCATTTATACCCAAGCGACCTCAAGATGTGAGTTTCAGTTGGAATTTAAAGCGATTTAGGCAAGGCATTGATTGCAAGTAATAGTGGTTCTATTGTTAAAATCAATAACGTAGTATAAATCGCTTTAAAACCAACCCGCAGGGCGCTTCACAGGGACTCACTCTCATCGTTGTTACTTCTTAAAAGGGATTGCCATTATTGCAAAGTAACGCCTTGATATTAAGCCCCTGTGAAACGCTGAATTCTGCATCTTGAGGTGGCTTGGGTATACAAGGCTTAGGTAATTCTTACTTACAAATCAAAGACACCACGAATATTAAGTGCAAACTCTCTTGGTTTTCCTAAATCAGGATTTCTGACTCCGTTTGAAGTGAAATATTCTTCATCCAGCAGGTTTTTGCCAATGAGGTAAACGCCTACAGATTCCCACTCATAGCCGATTTGTAAGTTCACTAAAGTACGTGCATCATTGTGTAGATCATAATAAGGGTCACCCGGCTTATCGCCATTACGTTCAGGGTTGATAGCAGTAGGTGCATTGCTTGCATAATTAAGGTTTAGGTTGGTAAAAAAGCCATTATCAGCTTGATAGGTTAAACCTAAATTATGGGTTCTTTGTGGAGCCATAAAGCGACGCCCAGATAAATCAGTTTCTTTAAAGCCATCAGCAACCGGGATGCTTATTTTAAAATTAGTAAACTCAGTGCCAGAGTAGCCAATGGCCGCATATGCCGTCAGGTTGTTGCTTACTAAATAATTCAGCTCTAGCTCAAAGCCTTGGACTTTTGAGCTTCCGGCATTTTTTGTTTCTCTATCATAGGTATTTGTAGATAGCTGCACATCAACTTGTTGATCTTTCCAATCAATGTAGAACAGATTGGCATTTACCGTTAACTTATTATCAAGCCAAGTTGAGCGGTATGAAAGTTCATAATTGTCTGTATATTCAGCATCATACTCAAAAATTTTACTAGTTGCTTGGTTTACACCTACGCCACCAGAACGGTAGCCTTTTTGGTAAGTGAAACTCGCTGTCGCATTATCATTAATGTGATAGCTGGCACCAATTTTAGGTAATAGAGTGTTAAATGATGCGTCTACCATTGGCGCTGTTTTTGATGCTTGTGCAGCAAAGGCCAACAGCTTATTGTTTATACCCGTAATAAGGGGGGTAATACCTTCAAGAGGAGTGCCTGAGTAATTGGCTGGGTTAGGCATTTTGTCTTGATTTAAAATAGTGTACTTAGCGTCATTAGCGTTGCTTTGTTTTTCTTTATCGAAGCGGATACCGGCAAGTAAATCCCATTGATTATTTAAATGCCATACACCATCGGCAAACAGTGCATAACTGGTAACTTCGCTGCTAAGTTGCGTATAAATTTCTGTTGTTGCAGGGTTAAATGCATCGTATTGGCTGTAAACTAAGTCAGCAATATTTTTTGGCAATTTAAACTGCGCTTGCAAGCCATCGCTAGATAAACCAAACCTGGATAACTGATAATGATTTAAGCCGGTGCTAGTACTCTCGCTGTCAGCGTTAAAATAGTAACCACCTAACACACCGCTAAAGCTATCATAATCAAACGTTAAGCGAAGTTCCTGACTTAACGTATCAATATTAGAGTCATTATTGCGTGTGCTGCCAGTATCGACTGTTGGCTCAATACCCCTTTTAGCCACATAATCAGAGTCCCAGACAAAGGAAGTGTCTACAGTTGAATAGGTAGTATAAGACGCAATCGATAAGTGATCGTCAATATCGTATTGCAACGTTAAAGAGGCAAGATCAGAGCTGGTTTTTCGCCTACGGGGATCATTAAAAACGGTTACGCGATTTTCAAAAGGGTTTTGACCTTCGGCAATTGCCAGTGTAGTCGTACCGTACGATCGCTCAGCATTCATTAGACTTAATTGAGCAGAGAACCCTTCTAAATTTGTGGGTTCATATAAAAATTTAAGGCGGTATGTGTGTTCATCAGAGGCACTGGCATCTGAATTATCAAATGTATTTTTTACGGTGCCGTCATCGCTGGTTTCTTCTGCACTAAAGCGAAATGCAAGTTGCTCATCAACAATACCACCTCCAATAGCAACACCTACATCCTGGTGGCCATGGGATCCTACGGTAAGTTTATACTTGCCTTGCCAGTCATAGGTTGGGTTTTGTGTATTTAAAATTACAGCACCCGCTAATGCATTTCTGCCTTGTAGTGTTGATTGCGGACCGCGTAAAACTTCAATTTGTTGCGCGTCCCAAGTTGAAAAAGCACCGGCTCTAACTAAGTCAGCAGGTAGGGGCGCACCATCAACATAAATACTGGCTAAAAAGCTATTACCACCGCCTGAAACATTAAAGCCATCAATACCGCGAATGCTAAAGCTGCGATTATTGTCACTATGCGTATTTGCAATATTAATCATTACATCATCAAAGCTGTTTATCTGTTGTTGCTCAAGTTGTTCAGGCGTTAAGACCGCTACACTGGTTGTTGTTTCTTGTAAAGAGCGGGCTATTTTTTGGCCTGTTACCATAATAGTTTCGATTTTTTTATCGCTATCAGGTGTCACTTGTTCGGCATGAGTAGTATGAGAGAGTATTACTGCTGGCAATAGAGCCATGTTTAATGCAACAGAAACTAACGAGCGTTTCATAGAGTCCTTCTTTTTTACAACATTTCATCTTGTGTTCACAATGGTAACATGATGTTTTGCAAATCACTATCATTTGCATTTCCTTTTGTTCGGGTTTTGTAAAGAAGGAATAACCATATTGGGCAAGAATCACGCTATAAAATTAGTACACGTATAGTGATGAGCTGTGGCAAGATGAGAGAAATGTGGTAGTAAGTTTTGTTTTAGCAAAAGTATAAATTCTAATTACCGTCATAAATGAATTACCGCCATAAATGACGGCCTATCATTCACCCAAACACACACCTAAAGCATGCTCCCGTCGGTTTTTGCACATAAACTAAATCGCCGCCGTGGTTGAGCATAATCTGCCTTGATAGGCTTAGGCCAATACCAGAACCTTGTTGCTTGGTGGTAAAGAAAGGCACAAAAATCATATCTATAACGTGTTCAGCAATACCTGGGCCGTTATCACTGATTTCAATGTAAAGCTGTTGGGCGCTATTTTGCGCGAGGGTGAATTGAATTATGGGTGTTTTGTTTGAGTGCTGTGCGTTTTGTTGATGATCCATAGCAAGTACTTCAAGTGCATTTTTTACTAAGTTAACCAGCACTTGCTCTATTTGGCTATTATCGAGCATCACCAGTTGCTGGCTACGAATTGCAAGCTCAAAAGTTGTGCCTTGGCTGAATGCTTGCTGTTGGTGCAGCGCGACTATTTGTTCAAGTATATCAGCTAAATTGTATGGTGCTAAATTAGGTTTGGGTAAGCTACTAATTTGACGAAAACGTGCAATAAAATCACCTAAATGCCCAGTACGTGACGCTAACGTGCTTAGTGCAAGCTGTAAGTCTTGCTTATCTTCAATATCATCAAAACACAGTTCTTGCGGTAATAAGGTTGTACACGTATGAGCTAGAGATGAAAGTGGCGTGATAGAATTTGCTATTTCGTGCGTTAGTACTTTAGTTAAGCGCTTATAGGCTTGCTGTTCTTTTAACTGCAATTGATCATGAATCGATTGTATGCTGACAACACGGCGAACTTTCCCCTGAATTTCGGCGATACTTAGTTGAATTGACAATGTATCGTGTTGTTCGCCTGTTTGCCAGTGTAGGGTGCTACGTACGTTTTGGTCGGCTTGTAAAAGTAGCTCACCCACCGCGCCTAATTCAGTTAAGTGCTTAAAGCTTTTGCCTAAAAGCTTACTTACAGCAGGGTTTGACTCAATAACTTGGCCGCTGTCATCAGAGACTAATACAGCCAAGTCGACATGAATTAATAATGCTTGTAAAAACTGTGCTTGTTGCTCGGCATTAAAGCGTGCGGTTTGCATTTGCTCTTTGACTTGATCGAACTGCTTACGCATTGGATGATAATGGCTAAGGCCTAACGTACTATCGCCATTAGCGAGTGCGCGAATAACCATTTCGGCTTGTTTTTGCTGGCGAGTAAATAGTGTAAATAGATGGCCGATCAGCGCAATACTTATTAAGCCAACTGATAGCAGTGTTGCCGAAAAGCCTTTATTAATAAACAGGTAGCATAATAGTGCACTGCAGCTGGTTAGTGCGGTTAGGTTAAAGCCGAGTAAAAAATAAGGGCGCATATTTATAAGCCATACTTTTCAAGGCGGCGATACATCGCACCGCGGGTTAAACCAAGCGCTTTAGCTGCGTGGCTCACATTACCTTGATGGTGAGTAAGGGCTGCGCGCACTGTGCGTTGTTCGAGTACCTCTAAATCAAATGTATCGTATGCATTATTATTTTCAATTAGGTTATTAGTGCTGTTGGCGTTACTTATCGTATTACCAACCACTGAACTCACATCAAGATTTTCGCCTTCGCTTAATATTACCGCACGCTCTATGGCGTGGGCGAGCTCACGTACATTACCCGGCCATGAGTAATGGCAAAGCGATGCCATATCATGCGTGGTTATGGTTAAGTTGCGTTTATATTTTTGTGCAAAATGATTAAGGTAGTAATCAGCAAGTAATGGAATGTCATCACTGCGCTCACGTAAGGCAGGTAATCTAATTTCAACGGTATTAATACGATACAGTAAGTCTTGACGAAAACGACCTTCAGCGACCGCTTGCTCAAGGTTGTCGTTAGTGGCGCAAATGAGGCGAATATCAATATCAATTGTTTTACTGCCGCCGATCGGAGTTACTTGGCGGTTTTGCAATGCGGCGAGTAACTTAGCTTGATGTTCAAGAGGTAAGTTACCTAACTCATCTAAAAATAAACTGCCGCCTTGGGCAAGTTCAAATTTACCAATTCGATCAGCTTTAGCGTCAGTAAACGCGCCTTTTTTATGGCCGAATAACTCACTTTCAAACAGGTTTTGCGCCACTGCGCCCATATCTAAGCTCAAAAAGGTGTGTTCGCTACGCATACTTGCTTGATGAATTGCGTGAGCGGTGAGTTCTTTACCTGTGCCACTTTCGCCAGTGACTAATATATTTGCGTCGGTTTTTGCGGCTTTTTCAATGGTATTAAATACCTGCTGCATTGCTGTGCTTTGTCCTAAAAATTCAAACGAAGGCGTATTTAGTGCTTGGTTTAGGCCGTGCTTTTGACGAGTGAGCTTACCGACTTGTTGTTTGTCTTTAGCGTGTGAGAACGCAGCGGCGACTGCACCGAGTAGTTGCTCGTTTTGCCATGGTTTAGCAATAAAATCAGAGGCACCCGCTTTAATGGCATCAACAGCAAGTTGAATATCACTGTAGGCGGTCATCAGTAACACCACGATGTTGGCGTCTTGTTCGATGATTTTTTTTAGCCAATAAAAGCCTTCCTTGCCGCTAATGGAATCTTGGCTAAAGTTCATATCTAATAAAATAACGTCAATGGGCTGATCGCTATTGCGTTGCTCGTTAATCATACCAGCAATATCAAATGGGTTATCAGTAGTTTTAACGCGTTGATAGTGTTGCTTTAATAATAAACGCGCCGCAATGAGAATATCGGGGTTATCGTCAACAATTAAAATCGAACCTGAATGTTTCATAATTATTATTTTTTATAAGGTTTTATTTAGCCTAAAACAAAAACGGTACAGTGTCCATAAATGGACGCTTATAAGATAACAAAGTGTTCTATAAACGGACACTATAATTAGTTTATAGACTCGAGGTTGGTTTAAGTGATTGATTATATTTATTAATTAAAGTTGGCATACGCTTTGTAATAGCAATAGGTAATTAGTTATTAAACCTGTATCAAGGTAGCCGACATGGACAAAAAAATAGAACGCTCATTTACGCAAAAATATTTAAAAAAATTTACTTTTGCAGCACTTACTTTAGGTGTTGCAGCGGCTGCATACGGTTTTACGCAAAGCAGTGATACAGGCCGTAGCCAAAATATCGAGCGCAGCAGTTTAACGGTTAGCACGGTTAAACAAGGTGCCTTTAAAGATGCCTTAAGCTTACGCGGTCAAGTCGTACCAAAAACCAGTATTTACCTCGATACTATCGCTGGCGGTCAAGTTGAAGAGCGTTTGATAGAACAAGGAGAGTTTGTAGAAAAGGGCCAACCACTGGTGCGCTTAAGCAATACTAACTTACAACTGGATGTTATGAGCCGTGAGGCACAAGTAACAGAGCAGCTTAACTTTTTACGTAATACACAAATGACGATGGAAACCAGCCGCTTAAATTTACGCCGTGACCTATTAGAAATCGAATTAAAAATTACCCACCTGACCCGTCGTTTAAAGCAAACTAAACCTTTAGTTAAAAGTGGCGTATTAGCGCAAGAGCAACTTGCAGAGCTGGAAGAAGATTTAAACTATTACCAAGCCCGTAAAGAGCTCACCCTAGAGCGCCAAAAACAAGAAAACTCAATACGAGAGGTGCAAGTGGCTCAGCTTTCAGATAGCGCTAAAATGCTAGAGAAAAACCTCCAGTTTGCCCGTCGAAACCTCGACAACTTATTAGTAAAAGCGCCAGTGTCAGGCTATTTAAGCGAGCTTGATGTAGAAATTGGTGAGTCAAAAAGTAGCGGTGCACGACTCGGTCAAATTGATATTCCTAACGAATATAAATTAGTGGTGCGTCTTGATGAGTTTTATTTAAATCAAGTTCAGCGCGATATGACAGTGATGATTGAGCTTGATGATGGCGAGATTACCGCCAAAGTGAGCAAAATTGATAGCCGCGTACAGCAGTCACAATTTCAAATCGAGGTTGATTTACCCAGTGCGACAAAAAGTATTAAACGTGGCCAGAGCATTGATCTTGAGTTAATGCTTGGCAACAACAAAAACAATGCCTTACTACTTAATCGAGGTGCATTTTTTACTAACTCCGGTGGTAACTGGGCATACGTAATAGAGCAAGGTAGTGATAGAGCGGTGCGCCGTGATATTCGTTTAGGCAAAAAGAATCAACATTATTTTGAAGTGCTCGAAGGGCTAAATGCGGGGGATCAGGTGATCACCTCAAGCTACAGCAACTTCGAAAAAGCACAACAACTACAATTTTAAGGATAACAACAATGATCAAATTAACTAATTTAAGCCGTGTATTTCGTACTCAAGATGTTGAAACAACAGCGCTAAGCAACATTAACCTAACAGTAAACGAAGGTGACTTTTTAGCGATAATGGGCCCGTCTGGGTGTGGTAAATCAACGTTGTTATCAATTTTAGGCATGCTGGACTCGCCAACAAGTGGTGGCTTTGACTTTGCAGGTACTGACATTGCAGGTTACAGCGAGAAGCAATTGGCAGAGCTACGTAAAGCTTCAATTGGTTTTGTATTTCAGAGCTTCAACTTAATTGATGAGCTAACTGTATTTGAAAATGTTGAGCTGCCTTTACAGTACCAAAAAGTGAGTAAAGGTGAGCGTAAGCAACGTGTTGATGCAATTTTAAAACGCGTGGGAATAGACCACCGTGGCGAGCATTTACCTCAGCAGTTATCGGGCGGTCAGCAGCAGCGTGTTGCAGTAGCCCGCGCTTTGGTTATTAACCCTAAGCTAATTTTAGCTGATGAGCCAACGGGTAACTTAGATTCTAAAAATGGCGATGAAGTGATGGCCATGCTACGTGAGCTAAATCAAGAAGGCACTACGGTTATTATGGTTACACACTCAGAGAAAGAAGGTGCCTATGCAGATCGTTTAGTCCGCTTACTTGATGGCCAAGTGATGCTTGATAAAGCAAACACCGCGCAGCTTAAAGCTGCTGAGGTTGCTTAATATGTTTATTAATTATTTAGTCACTGCTTTGAGGGCATTTAAGCAGCAAAAACAGCATTTTTTGTTAAATATAGTTGGTTTAAGTATTGGCCTTGGCGCGGCTATTTTGGTTGCCCTGTTTACTGTTTATGAATCATCTTATGACAATTTTCAACCGCAGCATGAGCGCGTATTTCGTGTATCCCAAACGTTTAATACATTAGGGGTTAGTGCACCTATTTCGAATAAAGATGCCTTAATGACGATGCGAGACCTTCCTGCGATAGAAGATATTCTAAGTTTAGGAATGGTCCCACCAGGTGATGAATATAAGGTGGATGGTGTAGGTTTTAAATTGGAAGGTGTACTAAGTGCAAGCTTAAATATTCTTGAGTTTATGCAAATAGATGTACTGCATGGACAGCTTAAAGAGGCGCTTTTACAGCCAAACCATATCGCTTTAAGTCGTAGCTATGCACTGCGTTTATTTGGCCAAGAGCAAGCGGTAGGCAAAACCATGCAACGAGGTGATAAGCGTTGGACGGTTGCTGCTGTATTTACTGACTTGCCCGAAAACACACATTTTGCATTCAATGCGCTAATTAAAGAGTCTGCGCCCTCAACTTCTTATAGTAGTAACTCAGGCTACAACTACTTACGTGTAACCGCAGGGACAGACATTGCTACGTTAAATAAAAGCATTGAGGATCGTTACCTTAGGCTTGCTTTTCCTGAACATAAAGACATGGTTTCATTATCGCTACAGGCGTTAACAGATATCCATTTAACGAGTGATTCGCGCTATGAGATGAAAGAAAATGGCTCACAAACAACGGTTTATATTTGTATAGGGTTGAGTGTTTTACTGATTGCATTGGCAAGTTTTAATTTTATTAATATGAGTATTGCACAAGCTGCACGCCGCGCTAAAGAAGTGGGGGTACGGAAAGCTCTTGGTGCAAGCCGAGGTCAAATAGTCACACAGTTTTTACTTGAATCGGTATTAATCACCTTATTAGCCGGTGTTATTGCGTGCATGTTAGTTGAGGTGAGTTTACCAATATTTAATCAGTTAATTGACCGCCAATTAGTGATGAATTATCAATCTTTATTTGCTGCTCTTGTCATGGGGGTTGTGCTATTGATTGGATTACTAGCAGGTGTTTACCCCGCGCTATTTATGTCGGCTTTTAGTGCAAAACGTGTTCTCAGTGGTGATTTACAGCGAGGTCATACTGCGATTTTAATTCGTAAGGCGTTGTTGGTACTTCAGTCTGCCCTTTCAGTGGCGTTGATCATTGGCGCTATGTTGTTACAGCAGCAGCTTAGCTACTTACAAACCTTGCCAGTAGGTTATGAAAAAACAGCGAAGCTGCAAATATCAGACATTGATGCAGGCGATCTCTTTTATCAACAAAATAATGCGTTATTAAACCAAGTAAACAATATTAACGGTGTTGAGCATGTTGGCGTGATTGATATCTCATTAACGGATTCGTTTAATTCATCGTTGAGCTTTACCGCAGATAATGGGCAGTTTTCAGAGCAAATTTTACCTTTTATTGGTGTTGGAATGAACGCAATACCAAGTATAGGGCTTACGCTCATTGCTGGTCGAGATTTTAGCCAGCAGACATCAGCAGATTGGTATGCACTTGATGATAATCAACAAGCGAGTGCATCGGTAATATTAACAGAGTCATTGGTAAAACAAGCTGGTTATAGCTCTCCAGAAGCTGCCCTTGGCCGTATCTGGAAAACCCAAGATGGCCGTAATAACCTGATGGTTTTAAAGATTGTAGGGGTAGTTAAAGATATAAAAGTTGGCACAGTTCGCGATCAACAACCTGCAACTCTCTTTATTTGTGGTTATACCAATAGCTGGACCGGTCGTATGCTGCTCGATATAGATATGACTCAGTTAAGTGCTATCAAAGCTCAATTATCACAAGTGCTTGGTAAATCGCTCAATATATTTGCACCAAAAATTGAGCTTGTCAGTGAAAACTATAAAGCGATATACCGTAATGATGAGCGCACTGCAAAGTTAGTCAGTGTTTTTTCTGCACTGGCCGTATTTTTAGCGTGTATGGGGACTTTTGGTTTAGCGTCTTTTTCAGTATTACGCCGTCAAAAAGAAGTTGCTGTACGCAAAGTGCTCGGCGCGTCACGCATCAGTATTATGAATCTACTCGCTAAAGAGTTTTTAATTCTAGTCGTGATAAGTGTCGCGATTGCCTACCCGCTTACTTTTTGGCTGGTGGGCGATTGGCTAGCGAACTTTAATGAGCGTGTTGATCAAGCCTTTTGGGTTTATGGTATGGCTGCATTGGTTGTGGCTGTAATAACTTGGCTTACGGTAGCAACTATTGCTTTCAAAGCCGCGAGCGCACGGCCATCGCTTACTTTACGCTATGAATAATAAAAAAATGATGTTTTAGACAAAAATGTTAACGCTGCCAAAGTATCGAGTTAAATTTTGGCAGCGCAAAGCTAGTTGAAAAGGATAACCACTTTGGAACAATTAATTATTTCAATAAGAACAAAAGCGACTCGATTATTTTGGCTCCATTTTATTAGTTATAGCGCTGGGTTAGCAGCTGTTATCTTGTTGGCTCTATTTGTAAAACATGAGCTTTCTTATGATAGTAACCAACCGGATAAACAGCGGGTATATAGGGCACATGTAGATTATAAAAGCTTTGGCTTTGACACGCTTATGCCGATGCGCGATTTAGCTGTGGCACTAGCACTTAAAAATGATAGCGACATTGAAGAAATATTTAGTTTAATACCTGCCGAGTTTATGGGATATGTTGATCACAATTTTAATTTAGACGCACATAATGGCGAAACCAATGTTAAGTTAAAAGATGTCTATTTTGCGTCAAATAATTTAGATCGATTTATTAACCTAGACATTATTTTTGGCAATTTAGATCTGGTTTTGAACACGCCTAATCAACTTGCTATCAGTGAATCAGAAGCGATCAGACTATTTGCTAACGCCAATGTAATTGGAAGACGGTTAACGACAAAAAATCAAGCCTATATAATTGGCGCGGTATTTAAGGACTTACCAACGCATACTCATTTTCAGTTCAGTGTGCTAACAGCCTTCCCTAACACAATTGAAAAGCAGCCACATGGTTACGTTTATATTAAAACAGCTGTAAATACAGATATTGCTGAACTTGAAACTAAGTTATTTAAAGAATATTTAAAAACAAAGTCAGAAGAGCACAAAACGGTACAATATAAATTGATTAATATCACTGATATTTATTTAAAAGGTCGCTCAACTTATGAAATGAAAGCGCCTGGGTCGATCCTCGCAGTTACCATTGCGTGCGGGCTGATTTTCATTCTTTTTTTGCAAATAACCTGTAATTTTATCAACTTTAATTTAGTCAGTGTTGGTAGAGCTGCAAAACAAATAGCGATTAAAAAGGCAATAGGGGCAAGCCGAGGTCAACTTTTTCGTTTATTTATCTATGAATCTATTTTGATGACAGGTTGTGCGGTGGTGTTGTCTTTGGCATTTGTTGAGCTGACTTATGGTTACTTTAATCAGTTAGTCGAGACACATATATTGTTCGTACTCAGCAAGAGTATGGTGCTGATGGCTGTTTTAGTTACCTTAGTAATAGGATTACTCAATGGTGTATATGCAGGGGTAGTTGTTGCGAATGTTGATGTGAAATTATTAGTAAGAACACATTATCAGTACCATTTAAGTTTGCTAGTGAAGGGAGTACTGAGTTTTCAAGCAGGCTTAGCGATATTCATCTTTATCGTCTTTATAATTGCCCAGTTACAGCTGGAGTTTGTTGCTAACATGGATGTGGGTTATCAAACTAAAAATAGACTCATAGTTAAAAATGTACCAGCCACACAACTATTTGAAAAAGATAAAACACAACTAATATCAGCAATTGCTGATTTACCAGGCGTTGATTCAGTTACTGCAACCGACATTAATATTACGGAGCAAGTACGAGGAGGAGTTCAATTAACTTGGCCAAATGGTCAGGTAATTGAAGGTGTCGCGCCTTCCGTTGTAACGAGCTTTAATGTTGTTGAAGCATTGGGCCTTCACTTGTTAGCAGGCAGAGGCTTTAGTGAAGAATTTCAAAGTGATTGGTATCAAAAAATGCCTGATGGCTCTGAGCAAGTGGCGTTAATTGTTACTGAGTCGATGGTTCATTTAGCGGGTTACAAATCATTGCAGGACGTGATCGGCATGACGCTTAGCAATGCTGATTCAAATTTAAATGCGACTATTGTCGGCGTTGTCGCAGATGTTAAGGTAGGTTCAGCTAAGCAGGAAATGATACCCCTTTCTTTTAATCTTGCACGTAGTTACATTCCGAATGGCAATATAGTCATTAAAGTAACTGACGCAGCTTCATATACAGATTTAAAAACGCAAATTGCGGATGTATTAAAATCGCGCTTTTCAATCCTTGATATAGAAATAAGCGGGCTTGCAGATGATTATGCAAAAAATTACAAAAATGAGCGTCGCATAATTACGTTATCACAATGGTTATTAATTTTGAGTACGGTGCTAACCCTTATAAGCCTTGCGGTATTAGTTTCTCAAACGGTACTCTCGCAACAAAAAGATTTGGCCATTAAAAAGGTGTTGGGTGCACCCATTACGCAATTAGTAACAGAGTTGAGTTTGTCTTATTTAAAACTCGTATCACTGAGCTTACTAGTAAGTATACCTCTAGCTTATTGGTTGACGGATAACTGGTTAAGCAGTTTTAACGACCGTATAGGACAGCCTATTTGGGTTTATGCTGTGGCTGCATTGGTTGTGGCTGTAATAACTTGGCTTACGGTAGCAACTATTGCTTTCAAAGCCGCGAGCGCACGGCCGTCACTTATCTTACGTGATGAATAGATAAGTCGTTATATAAAATTAGTTACAATCTTCTAACTAAGGCCTTTCGTTTACCGAGAGGCCTTTTATATTCTTGTCGCCATAAATGACGATCTACCTGTAGGGCGTGCTTTAGCGCGTTAAAGGTGAACTTGGCTGTTTATGTTGTGTCGCCATAAATGACGACCTACCTGTAGGACGTGCTTTAGCGCGTAAAGGTGAATTTGGCTGTTTATGCTGTGTCGCCATAAATGACGACCTACCGTTGGGCGTGCTTTAGCGCGTCAAGGTGGATTTGGCTGTATATGTTGTGTCGCCATAAATGACGACCTACCTGTAGGGCGTGCTTTAGCGCGTAAAGGTGAATTTGGCTGTTTATGCTGTGTCTCTATAAATGACGACCTTCCTGTAGGACGTGCTTTAGCGCGTAAAGGTGAATTTGGCTGTATATGTTGTATCGCCATAAATGACGACCTACCTGTAGGACGTGCTTTAGCGCGTAAAGGTGAATTTGGCTGTATATGTTGTGTTGCCATAAATGACGACCTACCTGTAGGGCGTGCTTTAGCGCGTAAAGGTGAATGTAGTTGTTTATGTTGTGTCGCCATAAATGACGACCTGTAGGGCGTGCTTTAGCACGTAAAAGTGTAGCTTGGCTGTTTATGCTGTGTCGCCATAAATGACGACCTACCTGTAGGACGTGCTTTAGCGCGTGAATAGGCTATATTTTACTTCTGCTTTAGGAAAAAGGAATTTATCAAATGAGCTGGAGTAACTTAAAGAAAGGGCGTGTATCAATTCAATCAGGTGAGTACTTTATTACTTTTACGAGCTATCGCAGAGAAAGGATATTTAGTAGCTCTGATCTTGCCAATACTTTTTGTAGATGTATTGCTAGTAATGAGCTCAAGTATCAATGCCGTTGGTTAACTTGGGTTTTAATGCCTGATCATTTCCATGGTTTATTGCAATTAACATCGAGTGAATTAGGAGTAACAGTGGGTCATTTAAAAGGTGCATCTGCTCGGGAAGTTAATAAAGTGCGCAATAAAAATCAGCCTGTTTGGCAAAGAGCGTATTATGATCATGCGCTGCGAGAAGAAGAAAATAGGATTGCAATAGCGAGGTACATTGCTGCAAACCCTTTGAGGCAGAAATTGGTCACTAAAATTGGTGATTATCCGTATTGGAATTCAGTATATTTGTAAACTTAATATCGCAGTGAGTTGTCGCCATAAATGACGACCTACCTGTAGGGCGTGCTTTAGCGCGTAAAGGTGAATTTGGCTGTATATGTTGTGTCGCTATAAATGGACGGCCTACGATCAATGTTTTTAAATATCTCTGATTTTAGCTGCTGGATTACCTGCAACTACTGTATTTTCGGCAATATTTTTGGTGACGACAGACCCTGCGCCTACTACAGCGTTATCGCCAATGGTGATGCCCGCTAAGACTATAACCCCTGCGCCAATCCACACGTTATTGCCTATCGTTATTGGCGCTGCAAAGTTTTCTTTTTGTAGCCTTTGTTTAGGCTCAACTGCATGAGACACCGCTAATAGCTGTACATTTGGGCCAATTAAACAATCACTGCCAATGGTAATGACCCCCTCAACAATTGGTGCATCTAACACAGTGCAATTAATGTTTATAAACGTACGATCACCAATTTGCACTTGCGAGCCGTAATCACAATGGAACCCTGCTTCAATTATTACGCCCTCCCCGGACTGCGCAAATAGCTCTTTAATACGCTTTAAATTACCTTTGCTTGGGCTTTTGTTAAATAAGCGGCAGATCTCATGAGCGGCTTTGCGCTCTTCAAACAGTGGTTTTGCTAGGCTATTGAATTGAGTTAGATGAGTCATCATTTTAGGCAGTTAATGAGTATGCATTGATGATAAAGCAAAATTGGCTGCTAACCAAACGGGACTAGCTGTTGTTGTTGTTGTTGTTGACAGTGAGTGATTCAATGAAAACCGACTTTACGCAAAATAGATTAAAGTCGGGTGCCTATTTATAGCTTTATTTATGGATATAAAGCGCTTGAGTCTTATTTTCACTCATTTCGTAACGCCTTTATTGGATCTTGTCGTAACGTTTGGTTGATCGGAAAAAAGCTGGCAAGTACTGATATAGCTAATAATCCTAACCAAATGGCCATTGTTAACCACCAGTTTATAGGCAGGTCAACCCCAGGTAATGACATACAATAGCCTATAATTAAAAATGCCAACGAGAAAGCTAATACTAAGCTCATTGTTATAGGTTGCATAAGCTCTAATAAGCTTTCTTTTAGGAGCCTATAATTGTCAGCCCCCATAGAAAGTTTTACGCCTAAGCTATATCTGCGAACTTTAACTAAATAGCTAACAATACCGTTTATGCCAATACACACCATCAGTAGCGATGTTGATGCCAATACAATAGCCAGCCATGCTGCATTTAAGTGACGTTGCCTTTTATCATCAAACAAACTTGTTAAAGAGGCGATGTTATTAATGTCTAGTCGTTGGTCTACTTCTAATACCGCTTGTTGAATATGGGCAATTGCATTATTGTCATCTGCAACAGTAATTAAATACGTAAATTGTTGCCAGCCAGGATAATCTTTAGGTGTAAACACTTCAAAGTCTTCACTTTCAGGGCTGCCCGGTACATAGGTGTTGCTGACAATGCCTATGATTGAGTAGTATTTTTTATTGTCAAAACTCACTTTGCTATTGAGTACATCATTACTGTTTTTATTAAGTAAGTCCGCAAGGCGTTGGTTAATAATTATCGGTGGGTTTTCGAGTTGTTCATCCCCCTTGGCAAAGCCTCTACCCGTTATCGTGAAGTTAAGTTCAGTGAAATAATTGGCGGTTACTAAGCTATTCCGTGCTTGGGCAATATACTGTCCGGCTTCGTTATATATTTGATTGACGTTAACCGTTTTTGGTAGCCTCATTTCGGACGAAACAGCTAAGCTGCTCACATTATTAAGCGCCAGCAACCTCTGACTAATTGCTTTGTGTAAATTAATGCGTTCGCTGGATTTATCAATATTGCTGTAATTAACGGTTAGTGAGTACTTGCCTTGAGTGTTAATGCCGTTATCTCTAAGTGCTTCTGATAGTGTAACGAGCACGACGTGACTGGCGGTGGTTAATACTAAAAACGAAAACAAAATTTGCAAACCAACAAGTAAGTGGCTGGTGGCAGAACTCATTTGTTTACCGGTGCCTTTACCGCTGCTTTGTAGGCTGTTCATTAGGTTTTTTTCTTTAACAACACTGAGCTCTATGAAGGAGTAAAGTGAGGCAATGCTGATAATTAGAAATGCTGAAAACAGCAATGTATTAATGCTTAAAGACAGAGTATCTAAGCGTTGAATGGCATCGGCTGCTAGGTTTTGAATAACCATAAAACCGATTTGAGTAAATGTTAGAGCCAATAACACCGCAATACTAATGAGTAAAACATTATGTTTGAGTGTTTCAATAATGAGCTGTTTTTTACTGGCACCAAAAGCAAAGCTGATTGCAAGTGGTTTTATACGCGTAATAGCTTTTGCAAGCTGCATGCTAGACAGGTTGATAAGAGCAATGAGCATTAATAAGCACACACCTAGTAACAACATTAATACAATCTTTCCGCTGTCGCCCCTAAGTGCATCATTAAATGCAGTAACACGTGCATCCACAGTAAAGTCTTTTAAAATATTAGGCGCGTGCAACTGCGCCCCTTTGAGCGATAAATCACTTAATTGTTTACTAATTTCTTGCTCTGAGATTGCGGGTTTAAATCTAACAACACTCTTATATGCGCCCATAAAGCCATTTGATGTTTTAGGGTTAAAAGCTTCGTCTGCATCAATGGGAAGCCATATTGCATCATTTATATTGCTGTATGAGGGTAATACGAGATCGTCAGGTGCAACACCTACAACGGTAAAGCGACGTTGATTAAGTTGTATTTTTTTACCAACAATATTAGGGTCACTTTTATAGTGAGTTTGCCAAGCACGATAACCTAATACGACCGACATTTGCTGAGTGCCGAGCGCTTCTGATTTGTTAAATAACCGACCAAGTTTTGGTTTTACGCCGAGTAAATCAAATAAATTATGTGAAGCGAGAATGACATCTATTGCGGGTCTACTGGGTTTATCTAGTAGCTTATAATCAGTCCACTTATGATAAGTAGCGACATCAGTAAAAACAGTGTTTTCGTGCTGAATGTAGCTCATTACTTTTGAGTTACTCGCAGGCCCTGAATAGCCTTTAGAGTTAATGGTGCCTTCAAGTAAATATAAGTTATCGCTTTGTTGATAAGGCAACGGTGAGAAAAACACTAGATCAACCAAGCTAAATGAACTAAGCACCATAGAGAGCGTTAATGCCAGTGTAAATACAGTAGTAAAATAATATTGTTTGGCACGTTTAAAGGTATTGTAGGCAGTTTTTAACATGACTGATCAACCTGTTCTACATTTGCAGTAACCACAGTGCCATCTTTTAGCTGAATACTCCGCGTAGCCATGTCGGCATAACGCGGATCATGGGTAACCAATACAATCGTTGTACCTTGCTGATTTAGGTCTTTTATTAACGCCATGATTGCATCGCCATTTTTTGAGTCCAAGTTACCTGTCGGCTCGTCGACCAGCATGATGCCAGAATCGCCAGCTAGTGCGCGTGCAATCGATACGCGTTGTTGTTGACCACCAGAGATTTGATTTGGGTGTAAATCAGCTTTATCAGCCAAACCCACCTTTTCAAGACAATCTAACGCTCTTGCGTGGCGTGTTGACAAAGAATCACCACGGTATTTTAGCGGCAGCGCAACATTTTCAAGTACAGTCATTTCGTCAATTAAGTTAAACGATTGAAACACAAAACCAATGCGATTACCGCGTACTTTCGCACGTTGGTTTGAGTCCATATCAGAGACCAATAAACCGTCAATGTAATATTCACCGCTTTGAGGAGTGTCAAGCAGGCCCATAATGTTAAGCAGTGTTGATTTACCACAACCCGAAGGCCCAGAAATAGAGATAAACTCGCCGTCGTATACGGTAAAGCTAATTCCTTTTAAAATTTGACTGACTTGTTCACCATTCGCAAAAGATTTACTTAAGTTATTAACTCTTAAAATTTCAGTATTCATGTTTTTCCTTAACCAGCAATTTTTATTGTTGTTGTTTCAGCGGGAATATCTAATGTAGAAATAATGACTTGTTCACCAGCCTCTAGCCCTGACAACACTTGGATCAGTTGCCCTGATGCTTTGCCGTATTGCACTTCAACTTTAACGGCTTTGTTATCCAGTGTGAGTTTAAATAATGAGCCATAGCTGCCTTCGCTTGCACCTGTGGGTTGTTTTATATAATTCACCTCTTTTTGTACATCGGCAAAAATAGTCGCATCGACTTGTTGCATGGGCTTCATGGTGTCTGATTCTGAAGCTTCGAGTTCAATATCAATTTGCACAGCACCGTCACTGATCACAGGATCAACACGCACTACTTGGCCGCGCACTTGGTCATTCAAGGTGCTAATTTGGGCTGTCATACCTATTTGAATTAAATGAGCTTGAATTTGCGGCACTTTTATTTCACCAACCAAAGGAGAAAGGCTACCTATTAGCGCCAGTTCAGAACCCGCAGTGACGCTTTGTCCTAAACTTAAAGGTAAGCGCTGAATAACACCACTCATCCCCGCTTTAACAGAAAGTTGCTCTACCATTAATTTTGCGACATCAAACTCGTCCTGCGCCTGGGCTATTAAGTCATCTTGAATCGATAGGGCTTCTTTTTGCATCAGTGTTAACTTATCAAGTTTTGATTTCTCAAGCTCAATACGCTTTATTAACTGTTTGGCTTCCAGCTCATTTTTCTTGGCGCTGATCCCGGAAACAATGCCTGATTTAGCCAATGTGCGCTCTGCTTCAACTTGCAGCATGGCTATTTCAGATTGTGCTTTTAGCTCAGATACGCTTGATTCGTTATTTAGCATCTCGCGTTGTTGTAGTAATACGGTTTGCCGCTTTTGGGTTTTGGCATTTTTAAGTTTTGCTAATGCCAAGCGCAGCTTACTTTCTAGTTCGGGGTTATTTAAAGTGAGGATCACCGTGTCATGGTTAACCACAGCACCTGCTTTGAGTTTTATTTCGTCAACCACAGCATTGCTAGTTGCAGTGAGGAGTCGTTTATTGATTGATTGCAATGACCCGTAGCCATCAACTTTAATTGAAAAATCACCAAGCTCAACCTTCGCAATAGTGACAGAGTCTTTTGATATAACTTCGGCATTATCTGCAAATCCTAATTGCCAGCCAGAGATAAGCATAACGACAGATAAACCTATCAACCCTTGATAGATTAGTTTAGATGTAAGTTTCATAGTTATTCCTTTTTTCAACGAAAATACTCCAACAAATTAATTAGGCAATAATACATAAATAATTTTACTGTAACTAAGTTGTGACTATGTTTTAAATCAATAGGTTAAAGGGTTGTAGTAATGAAAAATTGCATAGGTTATGATTGGGCTAAGTAAAAACAATGGGTCGTTAAAAGCAGCAATGGACGTATGTTGATTCAATTAGGTGAGTATTATTTAGACACAGACGAAATGTCTCTTCGAGTTAATGAGCAATCTGTTGTGCTAGAGCCAAAAGTTTTTGCTGTATTGATGTATTTTATTGAGCATCATGAGCGTTATATATCAATAGATGAATTGCATGAAAACTTATGGAAAGACCGTTGTGTATCAGATGCTGCGGTAAGGCGAGTTATCAGTAAAATTCGCATAGTGTTGAACGATGACCATAAAAACCCTAAATACCTTCAATCGCTCTCTAAGCGCGGATATAAATTAATCAGCCCCGTATATAAAGTTGCTCCACTTGTAGATAAGAACAGTGAAGAAAACTTACCACGCAATAAAGTTAGTAAAAGTAAGGTTTTTTTATTTCTCATTATAGTAACTACCCTTGTATTTTCATTAGTCTATTTATGGAACAAAAATGGGGAGTATAAAACGTCTATTACCACGCAAGTGATTGACTCGATTATCTCTGATAAAAAAGTGCTGGTAGTTTCGAATGATGGTCGGTTTATCGCATTTACAAGTAAATTAAGCAGTGGAAATAACTATCAAATTTATTTAAAAGATCAAGATAGTCAAACAATAAAAGTGCTAGTTGATGATACAAGGTTACCTAGGGGCTTAGCTTTCTCACGTGATGGAAATTACTTATTCTTCTCTGATAATGTCGGTGATGCAGCATCATTAAAGCGGGTAGCCCTTAAAAGTAAAGAATATAAAATAGATGTTTTAGTGACACATTTTTATTTTATCTCTGATGTTTTTATCGATAAAAATGAAAATAACGTTATTTATTTTTCAGCACAAAAAAGTAGAGAAAGCGCAATGCTTATCTATAAATTCAATACTAACGCTGGTTTGGTAGAAAAAGTGACCTCGGTCTCTCAAAAAGGAGAACATGATAGCCGAGCTGATATTTCACCAGATTCAGGTAAGTTGGTTGTACTTCGCGTTTATATGGATAGTAAGCGTAATTTTATTCGAGTTTTAGATTTAAAGGCGGGCAGTGTTCTTTTTCAGTATGATCAAAATGAGGTTATTTATGATGTTCATTGGTTTGATGATGACCATATCATTTTATTAGATGATAAAAAGCTAGCTAAAATAAATGTTAAAACTGGGCGTTTAGATGAAATCGCCACTACAGGTCAAGGTATTATCTCACTTGATGTGGTGAGCCCAAGCATGCTGTTTGCTATTAAAGACACCTATGGAATCAGTACAATTGCTGAGAAAAAATTGCCGTTAAGTAATTTTAAAGATATCGAATTGTTTCAGGATGAGCAGTCAGGGCAACGTCGTATTGTAGATTATCAACCCTTAGGTGATAAGGTTTGGGTGATCGAGAAGCTTAAAGGTATAAGCGATTTAGCTTTTTATAAAAAACAGAAGCCAAAGGAAAAGGTGGTGTTTTTAAGTACGGAAAAATCACTTGAGTTGATAGCTCCATCTCTGTCGGGGCAATATGTACTACTTAAACTCCATGGTCGTATTACTGTGCTAAATACGCTTAATAATAATCTAACTTATATATCTAAAGTGGATGAAATGATTGGCGATGTTGCTTTCTCAGAAGATGAAAAGTCGATTTTGTACACCAGAAAAAGTAATGGTGAATGGTTGGTTTTTGAATACTCTATTAAGGAAGAAGCACAATCCATTCTTTTTGAGGGATATCGTTTCATCCGACAATTTAAAGACGATTATATCTTAGGTGACAATACCGGCAAGTTGTCTCGTTTTGATGCTGATTTAAAAGCAATTACTCCACTGCAGATAAGTGTGTCGAAAGAAAAAAATACTAACTGGGATGTTGTAAACGGTAAAATTTTCTGGAGCAGCCATAACTTAATAAATACAACATTCAATGAAATCGATATAGATGATGTTGATGGCTCTAGCCTAAGCTCTACAACGTTTGACTTTAGTGTGATCAGACCAAATTTTTATGTGGATAAAATCAATAATACGGTTGTAGTTAAACGTTTAGGTAGCAGGACTAGTGAAATTATTTCTATTGAAATTCAGTGAGTGAATGTAATGCAATAGTTTTAAATTCACTGTTTTGGGGTTAATAAAAAGCGCATTTTGCGCTTTTTTTGATCTACGGCTTGCCATTTTATTAGTTTCGTTTAAAATCTTGTAACTTTCGAAACGAAACTTAATAAATTACTTTATGACCAAACGAAACACTCAGCAACGTCGCCATACAATACTTAGCCAAGTAAATGAGCTAGGAGAAGTTGCTGTTGAAGCATTGGCTGAACAATTTCAAACCTCTGAAGTAACCATTCGTAAAGACCTAACAGCGCTTGAAAAAAGTGGACTATTATTACGCCGCTACGGTGGTGCAATTGCACTACCTCAAGAGATAGTTGCAAATAGCGATGAGAAAAGCGATTCACTTCGCAAAATGGCAATTGCACAAGCGGCTAGTAACCTTATAAAAGATCACAACCGCATTATTATAGATAGCGGCCGTACAACAGCAGCGATGATCCCTGAGCTTGCTAAAAAACGTGGTTTAGTGGTGATGACCAATGCAATAAACGTAGCTAACCGTTTGCTTTCTTTAGAAAATGAACCAACACTTTTGATGACCGGTGGCACCTGGGATCCTCATTCAGAATCCTTTCAGGGGCAAGTAGCTGAAAACGTTTTGCGCTCGTATGATTTTGATCAGCTTTTTATTGGTGCCGATGGCATCGATGTTGAAAGAGGCACTACCACCTTTAACGAGTTAGTAGGGCTTAGCCAAGTAATGGCTGAGGCGGCTCGAGAGGTAATCGTGCTAGTTGAGTCTGAAAAAATAGGTCGTCGAATTCCTAATTTAGAACTACCTTGGCAACGTGTTACAACTTTAATTACCGATAGCAACTTGGCGCTTGATACTCGCCAAGCAATTGAAGCATGTGGCGTGCAGTTGATCTGCGCCGAAGTAAATTGACCTGAAAAGGTAATAATTTCAGCTCATAATAGGCCGACAACACCAATTATGGGCATTTAATATTTAACAACACATACAACCCAAGGTGAATACATTGGGTAACGTGCAAAAATGGAGAATACTATGTGTGGAATCGTTGGGGCAGTTGCAGAACGCCCAGTAAATAAAATTTTAGTTGAAGGTTTAAAACGTCTAGAGTACCGCGGGTACGACTCAGCTGGCGTGGCACTTTTAAACGGCAATACGCTAAATACCGTAAAAGCGGTTGGTAAAGTAGTAAACCTTGAAAATGCACTTAATGAAGCGGGCGTTAAAGGCACTACCGGCATCGCGCATACACGTTGGGCTACTCACGGTAGCGTGACTGAAGCAAATGCGCATCCGCACATTTCAAATAGCGAAATTGCCTTAGTACATAACGGTATTATTGAAAACCACGCAAGCTTGCGTGAAGCGCTTAAAGGCGACGGTTACGAGTTTTTATCAGACACCGACACAGAAGTAATGGTGCACTTAATTCATCAACTTCGCCAGCAACACACAACCTTGCTTGCAGCAGTTCAAGCCGCTGTAAAACAGTTTGATGGCGCATTTGGTACAGTGGTATTTGATAAAGCCAACGATAACGAAATTATCGTAGCGCGTTCAGGCAGCCCGTTGGTTATTGGCTTAGGCCTTGGCGAAAACTTTATTGCCTCTGACCAGTTAGCATTATTACCAGTAACACGCAGCTTTATTTACCTTGAAGAAGGCGATGTAGCGCGTATTACTCGTGACACAGTCGAAATTTTTGATGTAGACGGCAACGCCGTTGAACGTGAAGTGATTGAGTCAAATATCACTCAAGATGCATCAGGCAAAGGTGATTATCGTCACTATATGCTTAAAGAAATTTACGAACAGCCACTTGCTGTACGTAATACACTTGAAGGGCGCTTAAACGACGACCGCGTAGCGATTGATGCCTTTGGCGACAGCGCACAGCAAATTTTTAAAGACGTTAAACACGTACAAATTATTGCCTGTGGTACGTCTTATCATTCAGGTATGGTTGCCCGCTACTGGCTTGAACAGTACGCAGGCGTAAGCTGTAATGTAGAGATTGCCTCTGAGTTCCGCTATCGCGAGTCTTTCGTACACGAAAACAGCCTACTTGTAACTATTTCGCAATCAGGTGAAACAGCCGATACGCTAGCGGCACTTCGTTTAGCTAAACAGCAAGGTTACATGGCTTCAATGACCATTTGTAACGTACCGGGCTCATCACTTGTACGTGAATCTGATTTAGCCTTTATGACCAAAGCGGGCGCTGAAATTGGCGTAGCCTCTACTAAAGCATTTACTACACAGCTTGTTGGTTTGTTAATGCTTACTGCATCTATAGCGCAAGAAAAAGGCTTAGATCAAAGCACTATTGTTAACGCTATTAAATTGCTTCCAGCTAAGTTAGAAGAAACTTTATTACTTGCTGATGGTATTGCTGACTTAGCTGAAGAGTTTGCCGACAAGCACCACTCACTGTTTTTAGGCCGTGGTTCACAATATCCAATTGCAATGGAAGGCGCGCTTAAACTTAAAGAGATTTCGTACATTCACGCTGAAGCCTACGCAGCAGGCGAGCTTAAACACGGCCCATTAGCACTAATTGATGCCGACATGCCTATTATTGTTGTAGCACCAAACAACGAATTGCTTGAAAAGCTTAAATCAAACGTGGAAGAAGTACGTGCTCGCGGCGGTATTATTTATGTATTTGCTGATAAAGACTCAGCCTTCGCATCAGACGACACCATGCGCGTTATCAACGTAAACCATGTAGATGACGTGATTGCCCCTGTTGTATATACAATTCCACTACAGTTACTGTCGTACTACGTAGCGGTAATTAAAGGCACTGACGTCGACCAGCCACGTAACTTAGCTAAATCGGTAACAGTTGAGTAAAATCAATAGGTTGGTAATTAGCTGTTGAAGCTAAAAAGGCGCTTAATGCGCCTTTTTTTATGCCTGAAACTCTGTTAGCTTAAGTAACTCATTATTCTCTAAGGGATTAGTCATGCGCGTATTTACCGCTCTGTGTTTTATTAGTTTTTGTGTTTTTAGCTCATACAGTGCCTTTGCACAATCTGACACTAAACAACAAACCGTTGATTACTCTGTGCACACGCATACTTTTAAATCGGCTGTTTTAGACGAAGAACGCACAGTTACAGTACAATTACCTAAGAGCTATCAATCTGAGTCAAATAAAGTCTACCCAGTGATTTATCGCTTAGATGGAGCGGGTAATATACCGCTTGCCAGTGCTGTCATTGAGCGCTTACAAAATGATAATCGTGCGCCTGAGGTTATTATTGTCGCTATTGAAAACACTAATCGACTCAGAGATTTTTATCCTACAGTGAATAAAGAGCCACAAGGTCCTGTCGGTGAAGGGGGCGGCGCAGCAAAATTTTTAGCGTTCTTTGAACAAGAGCTCATTCCTTTAGTTAATAAAAATTATCGTACGCATGACTATAAAGTGATTTCTGGCGCCTCTGCTGGTGGTGTATTTGCGCTGTATGCGTTGCAGGCAAATCCTGAACTGTTTCAAGCGCATATTGCTTATAGCCCTGCGGTTTGGTGGAATTATGGCGCAATGGTAAAAAGCACAAAATCGTTTATAACTAAAAACAAAGAGCTTAACAGCTACGTTTACATCAATATTGGCGAAGAAGCCGGCATAATGCGTGAAAGGTATGATGAACTACAGCAATCACTACAATCGCCTAAAGTGCGGGGGTTACGCTTTTTTAATGATGCGTTTGATGGTATCTCGCATGGCTTAACCACTGCTGCTGGCGTATTTAATGCCTACTACAACTTATTTTTGCCTAAACAAATGCCCATAAGTGCTTTAACTGACGATGTAGCCTCTATTGATGCTTATTATAAAAACTTATCTCAGCAATGGGGCGAGCAAATTTCGCCACCAGATCGCGCTGTTAGATCACTCGGTTATAACTTAACGCGAAGCAAGCAGTTTACTCGTGCAATTGAGGTGTTTAAGTACAATTTAAAAAACCACCCAAAATCAGTCGATGCGCTTTCAGCCCTATCTTATGGCTATGAAATGCAAGGTGACACTCGCCAAGCGCTTGCACAGATGGAATCTGCTTTAGCGATTGCAGACGACTCATATCCTTATATAAATTACTTAAAAGAGACAAAAGCTAGGTTGCAAGCAGAGCTGAGCAAGAGCTAATAATATTGCCAACTAAGTTGTTGACTTTTTATTCAAAAATCATCATTACGTTGCTTACTAAGGTTTTATCAATAATTAGGTCGGTTGCAATTTAAAGTTTATGTCAGTTTTGTTTAACTTACTTATATCTTAATATAAACAACAGCTTATTTTTTTGTTTTGGTGATTTTTGTCGTGTTTTTTCTTTTTTCAGTGCCGTATTATTTTTAGGCAGAGGTGGTTTGGGTTATACTAAAACAAATCATTACGTAGGAGAATTAGCCATGACTGCAACTGACCGTATTTATCAAAAAATAAAGCGTTCTCGCCGCTATGTATTTGAACGTAAAGATTTCGACAATTATGCGAGCTATGATCAGGTTGGTCGTGTACTAAAGCAATTAGTTGATAAAGGTGAACTGATAAAAATTGGCTATGGTTTATATACTAAAGCAACGATTAATAGTCTTACTAATAAACCGATGCCAACAAACCCAGGCGGTACTGACGCACTCATACGTGAGATTCTAAAGCTGCGCGGTGTAGACTTTGAAATGGATACCATGTCACTTAGGAGTATTAACGGTGAATCTACCCAAATACCTGCATCCATCAAGTACAGCTGGGACTCTAAGCAATTCAACCGAAGTCTTAAAGTTGGCAATAGAGTATTGAGTTATCGCAGGTGAGTATACCCAAACTGAAAAAACAGTTTCTTGAGGTATCTGATGCATTGGAATTAGGTAATCCATCGATCCCAGAAAAAGATTATTGGGTAGTGTCTCTTCTTGCACTGTTGGAAGATGTAAAAAGTGAAAACCATCTGCTGGTTTTTTCTGGCGGAACTGCATTGGCTAAATCCAATATTAAAATCCTGAGAATGTCTGAAGACGTAGACATAAAATTGATCCCTACTGCTGAGTTTATCAACAAGAGTAAAGGAGCAAAGAAAAAAGCACGCAAGGCACTAGTTGAACACATCATAATGAAGTTGGCTGATCATCCTTATCTTAATTACGCTGATAAAACGGTGAATGATGAGTATCGCTATGTCGAAATAGAAATTAAGTACCCACAACAATATCACCAAGCACCGTGCCTACGCCCGTATATAAAATTAGAGTTTATTGAGACTATTGAACTTCATGGCATTGAGCTTCGCGCTATTTCATCGCTGGTGGCTCAGAGCTACAAGCAACCTGGTGAAGTTAAGGCTATGTTGTGTGTATCGATTGATTCTACGCTGGTTGAAAAAGTACTTTCTATGTTGCGCCGTACGATGTCTGTTAAGCGTAATCCACATCGTAAGGATGATGATACGTTGGTCCGTCATATCTATGATGTTCATTGTATTTTTATTGGTCATAGGGTTGATATGGACGTGTTACGCCCGATGTTTGATTCTATTTTGGAAGAAGATAGGATTCGATTTGGTAATCAACATCAGGAGTTTGTTGACGATCCCCGTAATGAGCTAAAGCTGGGATTGGAGGAACTGCAAAATAATGAGAAGTTTCGTGAGCATTTTAATGCGTTCGTTGCGCCAATGGTATACAACTCAAAGCCTCATGACTTTGATACTTGCATTGCTTCATTTAAATTAATTTCAGAGCGACTTATTATAAACACATCAATAAAATCACTAATCCCTACTTAACGGGCAATAAATGCGTTAATAACGCAGGCTTAGTTAAGCCTGCGCATGAATAGATTAATTTTCGCGGTATTCGTAGCGCACACCACCACGCGTACCATTACCGCCACCATTATTTCTGAGTTTTAGTATATAACTACCACTACTTAAATATTGGCCAATATGGGTGCCAGAGTCAATAATTCGATTGTCACGATATAAAACGAGCTCCATATCATGACCATCGTAATTTTTTTCGATAGTGAAAAAGAATGAGTTACATCCACCTCCAAAACTTGAAAATCGCGCTAGTGTAGCTTCTTCATCTATCTTAACGCTGGCATATTTGGTGTATTTATATGTTTCACAGCGTGAACTCGCCCATTGTGGATTTAACTCAGCGGCTCTTTGGTTGACATCCAGCTCACCCAATTCAGAGCGATCAAGTAATTCAGCCATTGTTATACCTTCGGCTTTTGCCACTGCCTCGGCTCGTTTTGTTAATTCACTTTCTACTGTAGCCATAGCTAAAGTGCTAGTCGCGGTTAAAGCCGTGAGGATAATAGCGTTGAGTAAATGTGTAAGTTTCATCTTAGTCCTTTGAGTTTTAGATAATTTCCAATATAGATAGTGACACTTTGCATGCCGAAGAGAATGTTACAGTAATATTTTGTTCCTGAAAAAGGGCTGTGGGGAGGTTGTACTGAAATATCACGTTTCAATGAATTACCTAAAATAGGTCCTAAACTAATAAGGAAGTCAGCCGATACAGAAATACTTGAATGCAGAACAACTAAAAAAGGAACTTTTATGACTATTAATTTTAATATTCATCAAGCGGTAAGTCTGACTACTACAAATCAACCCAAAGCGCCGATAGCTCCTCAGCAGCAAGTGGCAGATGCTAAAAAAGAGGTAGAACCAGAAGCGATTGCTGCATTTACCGGCGGAGCGCAAAAAAGCTCACCCTATAGTGCGCTGCTTAATCCTGAAGGCTTTGACTTTAGTAATATGTCGATCAATGAATTCAAAGGGATAGTCGATGCGGTGAGAAAACTTGAGTCGGATACACAAAGAGCAAGCGGTAACACAGAAAGCCTCAGAGGAGCATTTTGGGGGGATGTTATGGATGTAAAGGGCTCTCTTGAAGGGATCAACTTCCAGAACAGAGGTTTTTCTTCAAGTGATAAAATCGATATAACAGCATTTTTTGAACTTGGTGTTAAGGAAGCACAACAAATGCGAAAAGAGCACCCTCGCTCTTTTAGTAAAGTTGTTGGATATGCGCAGTCTGCTTTATCAACGGTAGAAAAATTAACCTCAGAATCTTTTATTAAAGAATATCAAGCTAAGGCCGTTGAGTTCTTAAAAAGCCAAGATACCCCATTGATAAAAACGCAGGCTTAGTTAAGCCTGCGCATGAATAGATTAATTTTCGCGGTATTCGTAGCGCACACCACCACACGTGCCATTACCTAAAACACATTAAAATCACTTATCCCTACTTAACGGGCAATAAATACGCTAAAATTGCAGGCTATTTTTAGTAATGAGCCGCACTTTTTATGACCTCAGCCGCAAACCCTAGCAATTTCAACGAACTTGGCCTTATTCCAGAGCTTATTGCTCGATTGTCTGATCTTGAATACACGCAACCTACGCCGATTCAGGCAAAAGCAATTCCAAGTATTTTGGCGGGAAGTGACTTAATTGCAGGGGCAAATACCGGTTCAGGTAAAACAGCAACGTTTGCATTACCTATGTTGCAAAAAGCTTTCCTAGAGCAGGGCGCTAAAAGTACTGCAAGTAAGGGTAACTTTGTAACAGGGCTTATTTTAGTGCCGACTCGTGAGCTTGCTACGCAAGTGGCTGATAGCGTTAAATCGTATTCTGCGAACTTTAATGGCGCGATTAAAACCGTGGCGGTATTTGGTGGTGTGTCGGTTAATACACAAATGCAGGCTCTACGCGGCGGCGCCGATATTATTGTTGCAACGCCAGGACGTTTGCTCGATTTAATCTCAAGTAACGCCATTAAGCTCGATAAAGTTTCAACTTTAGTACTTGATGAAGCTGACCGCATGTTAAGCCTTGGCTTTACAGAAGAGCTTGCAGAGCTGTTAGCGTTAATGCCTGCTAAAAAGCAAACTATGTTGTTTTCAGCGACCTTTCCTGAGCAAGTAACACAATTAACGCAAGAGCTGCTAAATAATCCAGTTGAAATACAAGTACAAAACAAAGAAGAGAGCACACTTGTACAGCGCGTGTTTAGTGTTAACAAAGGCGAGAAAACCACGGTTTTAGCGCATTTAATTAAAACCCATAAATGGCGCCAAGCACTGATTTTTGTGAACGCCAAAAAAGACTGTGAGCACTTAGCCAGCAAACTTGAAAAACGCGGTGTGAACGCGCAAGTATTCCACGGCGATAAAGGCCAAAGTGAACGAACTCGGGTAATCGAAAAGTTTAAAGCGGGCGAAATCGAAGTACTTATTGCAACCGATATTGCCGCCCGTGGTTTAGATATTGAAAAGCTGCCAGTGGTAATAAACTTTAACCTACCGCGCAGTCCCGCTGATTACATGCACCGTATTGGCCGAAGTGGCCGTGCTGGTGAAGTAGGTTTAGCGTTATCACTGATTGATTACGAAGACTTTCATCACTTTAGAATCATCGAGAAGAAAAACAAACTACGTTTAGAGCGTGAGGAAGTAACAGGGTTTGCTGTAAACCAAGCCAACCTTGATGCCGCCGAGGCGCTTAAAAACGACAAGCCAATGGCCAAGCCTGAAGGCACAGGTAAGAAAAAGAAGAAAAAAGCCAACCAAGAAGATGACGTATGGAGCGGCTGGAGAGGGCGCTCTAAATAGGAAATATAATTTATTATTTTGTCTAAACCTACAATTGGCGATAAAATCAGTTGTTGACGTATTGGTCAATTTTGACTAAGATTGCTATTAACAACTAACCCTACTTCCACGCGTAGCATTGAGTCTCCTGGATATAGGGAGAAAAAGCCGACCTTAGTGTCGGTTTTTTTGTAGCTAAAGTTTAAGGATCGACTTTGAAGACTCGAATATATATTGATGGATATAATTTATATTATGGATGTCTTAAGCGAACACCTTACAAGTGGTTAGATATATTTAAATTATTTGATCACTACATCCTCCCCAGTTCTGCAAGTAAAGCCCATACTAAAGACAATTTAAGCATTAAGTTTTTTACCGCTAATATTGTAGAAAAAGCAGCTACGTCAAAAGATTCTTTAGCTGATCAGCAGGCTTATCACCGAGCTTTAACTTTTAATAGTTCAAATAGTCAGCTAGAAATAATCAAAGGTTACTACTCTATAAATCCAACACGTGCATTTAAAATTGATCAAAAAGAACCTAAAAAGCATCCAAATGAATGTGAGTATGTGGACATTTGGAAGCTTGAAGAAAAGCAAACTGATGTAAACATTGCCGTTGAGGCTTTATTTGATGTATTTACAGATGATTCAATTGAGCAAATCGTGTTTGTTACTAATGACACTGATTTAGAAAGAGCTTTAGAAAAAATAAAATCTCTAAATAAAGTTAAAATAGGCTTAGTGATCCCTACTACTGATAATGTTCGTTACCCTAATGAAAAATTAGATATACATGCTGATTGGACGCGTAGGAATATTTCAATTGATGAGCTAAAACAGTCGCAGTTGCCACGTGTTATCCAGGGAGGAAGAAAACCAGTTTCTAAACCTATAGGTTGGTTTGGTCAGCCAGAAATACTTGAAGAAATAATATTAACTTTATTACAAGTTGAAGCTAATCGAACTAAATGCTGGCGCTGGTTGGAAAAGCCATTACCTAGCTTTGATGATTTACCGCCATTAACGGATCCTCCAATTCTATTACTTGATAATGAAGAAACAGCAAAAATAGTACTAAGTTATGCCAAAAGATACACTCAGTTATTTAAAAGCTAGGCGTATAGAGCTTTCGAAATATTTTCGATATCACTTAAATGAAAAAATACCGAATAATAAAATATACTATTCAGCATTAGGTTCTCATAATTCAAGCGTTTACTTTAACTGTTTAAACACGCTACGAGTTTAATGTTCGTGGTCGTGCTCTTCTTCTTGTGCTATACCTAACCAAGTGATAGCAGCAGGTGGGAAGGTTAGTTCTAGTTCACCTTCCACTTCTAGGTCTTCTAAGTGCACTTGTACAACGTGCTGAGCAATAGGGTCGGCTACATAAGCGAAATGACCGTTTTGTGCTACTGTCATACTAAACTTCATACCCTCAGGCATGGTTGTTACGTCTTGTTCAGTGATATCAACTTGACCTGCTAGTTCCCAGTGCGTGTGACCGTCGTGCGCATGTGCCTCAAGTACATTTAAAAAGCCTAGGCTGTCTAGTACTAAAAAGTGCTCGCCATTGGCTGAGAAAGAGTAAGATACCGCACTTGCGCCATCGGCTAGTTGCCATTCTAACGCTTCCATTTCAGCGTCGCTTGGGTTGATACTTAACAGCACAGCAGCGCCGCCGCCATGACCCGAAGCTATACCAATAAAGGTATCGCTTTTTTCGTGGCCGTATAGTCGACCAATTCGTAGATCGCCTACAGCATCAATGTTGGCCACTTTTACAGCTTCGTACTCGTCATTATGTTGATGCGCTAATAGCACGCCGTCACTACAACCAAATGCGATGGTGTCGTGGTTTTGTGCTGCACCGTGTAAATCTGGGCAAGTAAGTTCAAGTGTTTGCTCTAGTTCGTATTCGCCATCGTGAAGGTGGTAAACACCGACTTGATCAGGCAGAATCTTAGCGTTTGATGTACTCTGTGCATCATCGCGACGAATTGTTGATAATACGTGCTCGCCGCGTGGTTGCGCTACACCGTGCATATTTATATTGTAGCTAATGCTTGGTAATGCCGCTGTTGCGTTTGTAATATTGTTGTCGGTTAGCACCGCTACTGAGGCGGTTGTGCCTGAGTCTGCATCACCATCGTAAAATATGGCTAATTTACCATCGTGATTAACGAGGTGGGTAGGGCGGCTGCCGCTGGTTAGTTCATAACTGCTAAGTACAGGGCTTTGTTCGTAGTCATGTAGGTGTGCACCGTGATCTTCACGCCATAAGCCACCATCAATAAAGCCAAGGTAATCTTGGCTGCGACTTGCAATAAGTGCATAACGAAAATCAGGAGACACTGACAGCGTATTTGAATCATGTGTTAGGGTGAATGTTTCAAGCAGTTTATTGTCGTCTAAGTCAAAAAAGCTGGCTGCGTTGCTATCAGCGGCAAGTACAGCGAGTCTTCCTAATGAGTCGATTGTATAGCCATCGCCGTGGTCGCCACCATCACCGTGATCATGGCCGTCATCAGGCGCTGCAATTGGATCTTTTTCAACAATGTTGGTTTCTGCATCGCCGCAGGCTGTAATTAATGTACTGCTAATTGCAAGTGCAATAAGTTTTAGTTTGAATAGTTTGGTCATGTTAGTTTCCTTTAATTTATAATTTTTATGGCTTAGAAATAGCCACGAATGCCTAATGCAAAGCTACGGCCTGGGCGTGGCGCAATATTCTTTAAGAATGAGCTATGCACACGGGCTTCTGTGTTCGTTAAATTTGTGCCTCGTAGGTACAAAGAAAGGTCTTGATTGAGTACCGATAAATCATAAGAAATACTGGCATTGACCAAGGTGTAACCATCGGTAGCGGTTTCTTCAGGAGCGGTACGGTCTTGCTCTTGGTAGCGAGTGGCATGAATGTGGGCACTGAGTTTTTCGGTTTGGTAGCTAAACTCTGTACCGAAACGCAGTGGCGGCGTACGTGGTAGGTTGCCACCTGAGTCAAGGCGAGCGCGCACGTAATCTGAAAATAGCTCAAGCTTGAACTCGTCGGTTAACTGCCATGCAACTTGCGCTTCAAAACCGTGTAAAGTTACATCGTCCGTCTTGAATAAATAAACAGGTAATTCAGATGAATGATCATGCTCGTCACCGTGATCATGGTCATCCCCGTGGTCGTGGCCACTTTCAGCGTATAAGCCAGTTTCAACTTGATAATAATAGTTGTCTACTTGGTTATAGAAGGCATTAAAAATGAAGCCTATATCGCCTTGGGTTTTACGAAAGGTTAAGTCAATATTATTGGCGGTTTCTAAATCAATGGTGTGATCAGATAAGCCTAAATGGCCGTCTTCATGAATATCAAACAATGCGCCGACTTCATAGGTTGCAGTACCAATATGAGGGCCGAACGACAATAACTCAGAGGCTGATGGCGCACGCTCTGAACGCGACAATGACAAGCCTAAATTATAGCTAGGAGCAAAGTCCCATACTACGCCAGCAGATAAACTAACAGGAGTAAATTCATGCTTTGCGTCAAATACGCGAGTTGCGTTGCTGTGTTCATCATGGCCGTGATCATGGTCGTCATGTCCACCTACGTCATCGTGCGCGTGGGCATCAATACTAGGTAGTAATACGTTATCTGCATCGATAGTTACGCGTTCGGCGCGGCCACCTAATTGCACTAAAAAATCACCAAAGTGTCTTTCTTCCATTAGTGCAATGGCATAGCTTTGTGTTTGTGAAGGAGGGGTAAACGCTTCTGAGCCTTGTGCTTCAACATCACTTTGTTTGTAATGAAAGCTAATGCCGCCATTCCACTCATTAAATTGACTATGCAGAATGTCTACGCGTAATTCGTTGGTTTCATTTTTAAATGTGGTACCAACTGAGCCATGTTCAATTTCTGCGTGTTCGTAATCTGTAAAACCTGCACGTAGATTGATTTTATTAAGCCATTTACTATCTAGGTTGTACTCACCTAATAGTTGCACTTTAGTTTGTTCTAAATCGGCAAATACGCTTTCTTCTTCATCACTGTGCTCGTCTTCACCACCGTGAGAGTGACCCGGAATGCCATATTGACGATTAAATTGCTCGATGGCTAAACCAATAAAGCCTTGATCGAATAAATAGCTGGCGCCAACAGTAAAGCCGTCAGACTCTTCGTTGCTGTTTTTTACAACATAATCACTATGGTGTTCTGCATGGTCATGATCGTCATGTGCTAATTCAGCAGCGACGGGTATTTCATAGTCATTCGCTTCTCGCCAAAATGCATCAGCATAAAAAGCAAACGAATCAGTGCCTGTGGTGGCATTAAAAGAAGCAACGGTTTGATCATCAACCGAGTTGTGCTCTACATTCCATTCACCACGAGTTGAACTGTCGGTTGGTACGCGATTATCTACCACATTGACTACCCCGCCAATTGCACCACTGCCGTAAAATAACGTTGCAGGGCCGCGTAATACCTCTATTTGTTGTGCAGTTGACGCCTCTGAAGCAACTGAATGATCTGGACCCACTCTTGACACATCACTCACATCAAGGCCATTTTGAGTGATCAGAACTCGAGGTCCACTTAAGCCACGAATAATTGGGGTACTGGCTACTTTGGCGTGAAAATTAGTATTAACACCTGGCAGTCTTTCCAAGCTGTCACCGAGTGTTGCGGCTTGTTCGCGTCTTAATTTTTCACCGGATAAAACACTCACCGGAGAGGCAGATTCCATTGCTGACATATGAATCGGCGTCGCTTCAATGTCAATAACTTCAATCGGTGAGCGCTCTAAATTAAAAGCAACCGATTGGCTATTACTGGTATTGAGTGTGATATCGCGATGAAGGTGAGCATAACCTGGGGCAACAACGTGAAGTTCTTTTAAACCGTTTTTTAAGCCCGTTATTACAAATTTGCCGTTTGCATCCGTTGTAACTTTTATGTCTGAGCCTTCAACTTCTACTGTTGCGTTGGCAACAACGTTACCTTGCTTGTTTAACACAACGCCTTCAATGGATTTTGCAAGCACACTTGCGGGTAATAAAGCCGCTATCAACACAGCTAATTGAGATCTTCGTTTCATTTGACTACCTTAGTGAATGTTATACTATATCAATTGTGCTTGAAATGTTATATCGTATCAATAGAAAAATTAATTAATGTTTGGCGCAAATGGAACAGGTTTACACGAAATGGAATCATGATAAGGGGCAAGGAATGGCAAAGTTTGAGTTGAGTAAGCCTGAGTTAGTGTGGTCAAAGTGAATCAACGGCAAGTTAAAAAAGCGATTCGTTTTGCAAATATTAAGTGCGAAACATCAGGAAAAAAACTGACTGAAAAACGTCAGCAGGTACTCGAAATTTTACTCCATGCAAATAAGCCTTTGTCGGCTTATGAACTTACTGACCAATTCAATAAGGTGATGGATGTGCCGATTTTGGCTATGTCAGTTTATCGGATTTTAGATGTTTTAGAATCGGTCAACTTGGTACATAGATTAAAATCAGAGAATAAATTTATGGCATGCAGTCATGCCAATGATGGATGCCAGCATCAGTTATCTATGTTTTTAATTTGTGCTTCATGTAACAAAGTGACCGAGATGAATGATGATAATGACAAGGTGAAGGCTTTGTTTGAACATTTGGAGCTTACAGGTTTTTCGCCGGCGGGTTCGCAGTTAGAGATTTCGGGATTATGTTGCCAATGCAAGCCAAAATTGCCGCAGTCCAATTAGAGGAAATAGAATGAAATCGACACAAAGTGTAATGGATAAGCTTGCTATAGGTCTTTCAATGGTATGCACAGTTCATTGTTTTGCAACACCTATTTTACTAACACTTTTACCTAGCTTTGCTGCCTTACAACTTGATAATGAACAGTTCCATTTATGGATATTGGCAGCTGTAATACCTACAAGCATACTTGCATTAAGTTTAGGTTGTAAAAAGCATAAACGTTTTCGCTATATGGTGTCAGGGCTTGTTGGTGTGATTTTAATGGTACTCGCAGTGACCGCTGGTGAGGCGTTATTCGGTGAGTTAGGCGAGAAAGGGTTTACGCTATTAGGTGCGGCTTTTATTGCTGTTGCCCATTGGTTTAATTTTCGTCAGTGTATAGCCAAAAATAATGAAGACTGTCCGTGTTCAGCTAGCATGTCAGAGCAAGTAAATTGAAAGCCACATTAATTAAACATGCCTGTGTAGTCAATGAGGGTAAGTCACAGGTTCTTGATGTGCGCATTGTTGGTGGGCGTATCGATAAAATAGCGGCGGATATACCCGCACAAGCGAATGACCATGTAGTTGCAGCAAATGGGCGTTATTTATTACCTGGAATGATTGATGATCAGGTGCACTTTCGCGAACCTGGTTTAACTCATAAAGGCAATATTGGCAGTGAATCGCGCGCAGCCGTTGCAGGTGGCATCACTAGCTTTATGGAAATGCCAAATGTAAGCCCGTCAACGACCACGATTGAGGCACTGGAGCATAAGTTTGCGCTAGGTCGCGACAGCTCATTGGCAAACTATAGCTTTTATTTAGGTGCTACTGAAAATAATTTAGAGCAAATTAAAAGGCTTGATCCAACTCGCCATTGTGGCGTAAAAGTTTTTATGGGGGCATCCACAGGGGATTTACTTGTTGAGCACCCTGATGCGTTAGATGCAATTTTTAAAGAGAGCCCAATTTTAATTGTGACCCACTGTGAAGATGGTCGTGTTATTGAAAAAAACCTTGGTAAGTTGCAGGGGAAAACCTTAGACATACACGATCACCCTATTATCCGAGATACGCAGGCTTGCTATGCCTCATCGTCTTATGCTGTTGCATTGGCTAAAAAGTATCAGTCGCAATTACATGTATTGCATATCACCACAGAAAAAGAGCTTAGCTTGTTTTCAGCAGGTGATATTTGTAATAAACATATAACTGCTGAGGCCTGTGTTCATCATTTATGGTTCAGTGCAGAGGATTATGCAAAGCAAGGTAATTTGATTAAATGTAATCCAGCAATCAAAGCAAAAAGCGACCGCGATGCGCTACTCAATGCAGTTATAAATGGTCAAATTGATATTATTGCAACCGATCATGCTCCACATACTTGGAGTGAAAAACAGGTTCCTTATAGTCAAGCACCAGCAGGCCTGCCTTTGGTTGAACATGCATTATTAACTTTGCTTGAACACGTAGAGCAACAGCGCTTAACACTAGAGCAGGTCGTTGAAAAAACAGCCCATAATCCTGCATTGCGTTACCACATAATAGATCGTGGTTTTATTCGTGAAGGCTATTTTGCCGATCTGGTTTTAGTTGATACAAATCAGCAAACCTTAGTCAATCATACAAGCACCCGCTACCATTGTGAATGGACCCCCTTTGACGGTCATCGATTCCCGGCAAAAATTATGGCCACGTGGGTTAATGGTAAACAAGTATTTGATGGCCAGCAGCTAATAGACACGACTGGCATTGCAATGCCTTTGTTATTTAATCGTTAAAAGTGAATAGTAGTTAAAATATGAAATTACAATTACCTGATATTGCATCTGGGCAGCGCGCCGGGGCAGCCTTACCATTAAAATGGGTTGGTATGGAAGGCATTGCCATTCCTCTAAATCTTATTGAACAACCCAGCTCATCAATTGCAGCAAAAGCGGATGTATTTGTAAGTTTAGATGAAGCTGACGCGAAAGGCATACATATGTCGCGGTTGTATCTAAGGGTAAAAGATATTTTGGCGCGAGAGCAATTAAGTGTAGGTGTGTTGGCTGCTCTTTTAAAAGAGCTAGTCGAGTCTCAACAAGGATTAAGCCTTGCTGCACGACTGCAATTAGCGTTTGAATTAACGATTCGCAAACCTGCGTTGCTCAGTGATCAATTTGGTTATCAAACTTATCCTGTGAGTATTCGTTGTGAATACATTAATGAACAAATGAATATGGAGTTGTCACTGACCATTCCTTATTCAAGTACATGTCCTTGTTCTGCGGCTTTATCAAGGCAGGCAATGAGTGATGCCATTACTTCACAGTTTAGTCAGGATCTTATATCTAAAGAGCAGCTTTTAGATTGGGTTACCTCGCAGCAAGGTTCAGTTGCAACACCACATAGTCAGCGTTCATATGCCTATTTAAAATTACGCCTGCAAAATAATGCGTTGCCGAACCTTGAAACATTGATTAAAAACTTAGAAGAAGTGATAGGCACACCTGTGCAAACCGCAGTAAAACGCGAAGACGAACAAGCGTTTGCAAAATTAAATGCTGAAAACCTCATGTTCTGTGAAGACGCAGCAAGACGTTTAAAACTAGCGCTAGAAAATAATGGGCAAGTCATCGACTACTGGTTTAAGGTTGAGCATCAAGAAAGTTTACATGCTCATAATGCGGTGGTTATTGATCATAAATCTTCACATGGTTACGAAAAGCTTTAAAGACCCAAAATGGAGAATTTTATCGGTGAAATAACTCACTAACCGTATGAGTTATTTCCCTGTTATTAAGCTGTAATAATAGGTCATTAATTTAATGCTATGGGCATATACCCAAGCCACCTCAAGATGCAGAATTCAGCGTTTCACAGGGGCTTAATATCAAGGCGTTACTTTGCAAGAATGGCCATCCCTTTTAAGAAGTAACAACGATGAGAGTAAGTGCCTGTGAAACGCCTAAAGGGTTGGTTTAAAAGCGATTTATACTGCGTTATTGATTTTAATAATAGAACCACTATTATTTGCAATCAATGCCTTGCCTAAATCGCTTTTAATTCCAACTGAAACTCGCACCTTGAGGTGGCTTGGGTATATTAAGACATAATCTTAAACAGCAGCTCTCTTACTGTTGCGGGTTCAAATGGCTTGTCACAAATGGCATCTACACCCGCTTGGGCAATGTTTGCTAAATGAGTTTCGTTGGCTTCCGAACTTACCATTAGAACCGGAATATGCGAATAGGTTGCTGAGCTTCTTACTGTTTCGGTCAGTTCTTTGCCATCCATTTCAGGCATGTTGTAGTCGGTTACAATTAAATCGAACGACTGTTCATTAAGCAGTTCTACAGCTTGTTTTCCATCTTCTGCTTCAACAGGTGCAGGGATCCCCATACCTGCAAGCACCCTTATAATATGCTTACGCGCAAAACGGCTATCATCAACAACAAGCACGCGCAGCAAAGTGACATCAAAATGCTCTAATTCAACTTCTTCTTCACTAATAATATCTAATGTTGCTTTAAGCGCACGGGTAATTGCTTCGGCGCTAAATGGCTTGGGTAGAATAGCTAATACCCCAGATTGCCTTAGTTGCTCTAAATATTTTTTGTTGCGCTCGCTTGATACCAACATAAACGCTTGATGCTCAGTTTGTGGTGTTGAGCGTATTTTCTGTAAAAGTGAATCAGCGGTGCCGTCAGAAAAATACATGCTACTGATCACTAAATCAGGCTGATAGCTATCAAGCAACGCTAAAGCTTGGGCTTGTGTGTTAGCTGTTTCAACTTGAGTTACACCGCTCTGAGTCAGTGATTTTATTATCAACTTTTGTTGCACATCGGAAGGCTCAACTAACAGTATTGATAAATTGGCTATTGCGGTTAAATCACTCATTTATATCTCTTCAGTGTTGTTGTTATACGAAAGCTTTTGCTTAGATCGGTATTATAGATCAACAATATGCCCTAGCAGGACAAAACTTTGCATTTTTGTAACTAAAAGTATTAAAAAGCATGTAAAACAAAGAGTAAAAAGGCCTATGAAAGGCCAATGGCAGAGTGTGAAGGTTAGTCTGTAGTCTTTTTTTGCTCTTTTGCGATATAAAACTTGCCGATCCACCAAGCTTTAATATTGAATCGAGTGTGGCCAATAGTCGCGTGTATTTATGGATGCAAAGAACATGGATGACGCAACAACTTCCTTTAGCGCTGCTATTATTTTGGCTGGGCGGTGTCTCTTGGGTGGTGTGGGGTGTATGCCTTAGAGTGAGTGTATCTGTGGTTGGGCATTGGTTAATTGGTTATTTTGCACATAATCATGGACAAAGGGATTGGCATGTTGAGCAAGCATATGTTCAAGGCTATAACGTGCCTTTTGCAGCATTATTAACTATGGGCGAAAGTTATCATAACAATCATCATGCATTTCCTGGCTCTGCAAATTTTGCTTTAGAAAAAGGGCAATTGGATATTGGCTGGTGGGTGTTAAAAGGGTTGTTCGCGATCGGTTTGGTGTGGGGTTTAGTATTGCCGCAGCATTTAGCACAACGTGACGAGTTAGTACGAATAGATCGCTAATATGGTGTTGTGCTTACGACGGATACGTTAATATTCATCGTAAGCTGCAACGTTGAGCTTTTGTTTACCGTTAGGTATTAACGATAAAACGCTTCAACAGTGCCTTTTACTTTAATTAAAAGTGGTTGGCCGCGGCGATCTAACGCTTTTGGTGCTGCCACTTTGATCCAACCTTCACTAATGCAGTATTCTTCAACGTCTGAGCGCTCTTTGCCATTGTGGCGAATACCAATGTCGTGATCAAAAACGGCTTCCACATAATGTGGGCTACGAGGGTTGATCGAAAGTTGATCAGGTAGTTCAGGTTTATTTGTGTCAGTCATAATTGTGATCTGCAAAGAATAGATTGTGCGCTATTGTAGGCAATACATGCTTTATGCTCAATAGTGGCTGTGATAAATATGAACGATTACCGCTAAAATAGCTAAGAGATAGGAGCTTATAGAGCCAATATCTCGTCGCGGTTGCTCGGTGACCATGCTTTGTTTGCGGCTTGTTGTTGCGGTAGCCATTCGTAGTCAGTGTGTTCTTTAGGATCGAGTATGATGACGATATCATCAGGGACGCAAACACTAAACACATGCTCGGTATTAATAAGCGCGTTGGCATGATAACGATGACGCCAGTTTTCGCGGATAGTATATTGGTTGGTCTTTTGGTGATTGCGAATGGTTAAACCTAATGACCGTGCATCAATGCCGGTTTCTTCAAGTAATTCGCGGTAGGCGGTTGTTGTAGGGCTTTCGCCTTCATCGATGCCACCTGTGACTGATTGCCAAAAATTAGCGTCGTCAGTGCGTTGAATCAATAAACAGTCTTTATTGTTTTTATAAATAACCACCAGCACAGAAAAGGGCTGACGAAGTGGTAAGTTTGCTGACAAGATAAACGCTCATTCTACTTAGTTATCGCTAGTTTAGCGCAGTAAAAACTAAGAAACTAGCGTGAAGTGTCACTTGTTTGGTGTGGCTCTTAACTAAGTGCTTAAACCACCCAGTATGTAGAATTCAGCGCATTGATTACTTTGAGCTGCTATTCGAGGGCTAGGGCGATTGACTCTTTGTTGCTCGGTTTTTACTTAGCCCGCTAGGTTACAAACCTCGCGCCGCGATTAAATCGCCCCTAGATTGAACAAATTTCAATCCAAAAAGGTCAACACGCCCTAGGGCTAGGAAGCGCAGAATAAGCCCTGAGAGTTGGTTAAACAAGCGACATAAGATCTTAACTTTAGGTCGCTTGTGCTTCATTTAATGGTTAATTAGAAATAATTTCTATAATCTTTTTACTATATTCAGTAGGGTTAAGCGTGTCATCGTTGCAAAAAACTATTGCGGATAGTTGCTTGTCAGGGATGCGTTGATAGTGCGTTGCTACACCTAGCCAGCCACCGCCGTGGGAAAAAACTTTACCGTCGTCTTTTTCTTCAACCCCTTGCCCGTTTGCATACAAAGAGCCTCTTGTTAAATGTTGGCTATTAGGCGTATTAAAATGCTTAAGTAAAGCATGCGGCTGTTTGCCTAAAGTAGGGCTATAAAAATAGTGATCCCATAGCAGCATATCCTCAATATTTGTATGTAAGCCACCATCGCCGACCCAAAATAAATTGGTCATATTTGTAAAGTATTCACCACTTTTGTTTTTACTGTACCCACTGGCTCTATTAGCGACTATCTCAGTGCTATCATCACTAAAAAAGGTATGCTTCATACCAAGAGGTTTAAATATACGTTTATCGGAATATGTTCTTAATGATTCCCCTGAAACTTTTTCGACCAGCATCGAAAGTAAAAAATACGCGTAGTTGCTATATTCCCATTGTTGATCGGGTGCTCTTCTTAATGGCACTGTTTTTACATAATCGTAAAACTCTTTAATACTCAGGTAATCTTGATTGCCAAGCCTAAATGGTCCTCCCGCGGAAGAGCGTAAATCCATTGCCTTTTCATCTGTTAGGTCATCCACAAAGTCGTAATCACCCATGCCCGAGAAATGCCCAAGCATCGAGTTAATTGTTACTTTGTTTTTATAATCACGTAATTCGGGCAAGTGTTCGCGAATGTCGTCCTCTAATTTTATTTTTCCTTCATCAGCCAAAAGTAATACGGCCATCGCTGTGAATTGTTTTGATACAGAAGCGATACGATGAATATGATTGCCATCTAAAGGTACATTTAGTTCAAGGTTTGCTGACCCATAGCCAGCTTTATGTATGAGCTCTCCTTGTTTAATAGCGCCAACGGAACAACCAGGGATATGGTCAGATATATCACTAAAAAGTGCGTCTATTTGTTCAGCATATGAAGGTTGAGTTTGAGCGAATACGCTATTTGAAGATACCAATAAAGCTAAGTGAACAACTGTTCTTTTAATCATATTATTCCTTAATATTATATTTTTATTATTTACTCAATTAATTAAAATTGAACGATCTATCAGCACAAAGGCGAGTATTTTGATTCTATGCATTAAGAGGTAAAGCGATATAAAGTAATTGCTACTTGTTAATGTGTAATAAAAAAGTAGGAAAAACATTCAAAGAATATTTGTTTCTTCTTCAATCTTCAACCTCAAAATGATTAGGGTTAGTTTTATTCTAAGGGGCTATAAATAGGGTTGTGCTGAGGCTGCCTTAGAAATTATGCCAATTCGTATTCTGAAAAAGTGATACTGGGTGCAATAAGGGCGGAAGCAATCGTATGCTGGGCATTAGTGGGTAATATTAAAATCTAAAAACAGGTAATTATAGGCTAAAGTTAGCCAATTCTTCGTTTTGTAATATTCGAAGCACCGGCTATAAAAACTTAGTATTAATTTAGTTTTACTGGGCCGTTGATATTATCAATGCTTAAATCGCCTGAGCCAGCTTCAATAATAGTTAGGCCTTTACTGTCATTGACGCGAATACTGCCTGAGCCGTCTTCAATCGTGACTAGGCCATTAACGTGTTCAACATAAATGTCGCCAGATTCATCTTCAATTGTGATGTAATTGCCTAGAGTTTTGGCATTAATACTGCCAGAGTTATCGTCAATATCGACACTGCCGGTGATGTTGGTCAGGGTGATATCGCCAGAGTCATCTTCGATAACCAGGTTACCACGTACATCTCGAATATTGATGCTGCCTGAGTCGTCACTGATTTCAATATTACCGGTGATATTCTGCAAATCGAGATCCCCAGAATCATCATCAATCGTAACATTGTGCCCTTGATTAATAGTGATGCTGCCTGAGTCATCGTCTATTTCGATATTGCCTTGCACACTAGCTATATTAATATCGCCAGAGTCATCATCTATATCAAGGTTAAATGCACTTGGTACAGTCACAACTAAATCGATACTTGGCGAATTACCTTGGTATACAACCATGCCTGTTGGGTTGTAGTCTTTTGCAATTAATACTGCTTTGTTGCCTACTTGTTCTAGAGTGAGTGTGTAAGCGTCATCTATCTTTGCTGTATAAATAGTCGCATCTACGGTGATTTCAGTGGCGGTGCTTGAGCCAATTATTTGCAATGACCCCGATTCAGCATCAATAGAAAGTTGCTGTAACTGCGCTGCTGACAGTGAGAGTTGTTGTTGCTGTTGTACATTGGAGCCTGAGGTTGAAATATGCACAATACAGCCACTGAGCAATAATAGGCTAGCGGCAATAGGAAGGGCTTTAGTTAGCGAAGACAGACGTTTGTTGATCATTATATTGGTTCTCATTTTTTTAATTAGATTTACAGCTTATGATTTTAATAGCAAAAATAAAGCCAAAGTTTAACAAGCTGTTTTTATTAGTTTTAATTTTTCATTGCTGATAAGCATAACGAATAATTGGTCAAATGGACTAAATTCGAGTGGTTATTAATATTGTGGGGTCGATAGAGAAGGCTTATAAGCCACTTCAACAAGGGTTAAAGTGGCTTAGATGATTATTTTAGATATTACAAATACTTATTATTGCTAGGTTTGGTGTGGCTTGAGAGTAGTAAATAGTTGTGTTTGCACCAGTTGTATTACTCACAGTATCCTCAGTGACCGTTACCTCATAAATTGCGCTGCTAGGAAGTGCAATATTCAAGGTCGCATCTAGGTAGGTGCCATTACTTTTTGGCAATACCAAAGATTTTGTTTCGTCAAAGTGAAACTCAAAGCTGTTTGAAGTTAAAATAGTATCAACCATTTTAAAGCGTAAATTTACTGTATCAGGACCAGTAAACTCTGGGCATACGAATACAGATACTTCAACATCTTGCACTGTCGGTAAGCTTGATTGGCCTAAATTTAAGGTAAAGTCATTTTGTGTAATTGCCACTGAGCTATATTCGCCGGCAGCTAATCTGTCATCTGTAGTGACAATTGTTGCTCTTTCACCTTCATACAATACTAAAATAGTGTCGAAGATGCCTTCTGCGTCGGTAGTTAGTGGTACATCGTTCAGTGTCAATTTGGCATTAGCTACTCCTAAATTATTAATATCAGTAATTCGCCCTTTTACAGTACCTTGGAGTATTGCCGTGTCTGTTGCTGAGGTGATGAAAAGCATATTTTTCGAATTACCATCAGCATCCTCAATAACAATAGCGCTGCTGTAGATGCCAGCAATATCAGGTGTAAATTGTGTGGTGCTTTGATCTGTAGTTGTTAAAGCTGCATTTGAACCATCAGGCTTAATAAGTACCCAAGTATAATTAAGCGCGGTGCCTTCTGGGTCGTAGCTTTGGCTAACATCAAATGTTACTATATTACCAACAAAAGCCTGACGTAATTGTTCGCCTTTAGGAATAATAACTGGCTTTGCATTATCTCTAACTATAATAGTAATAGTTTGCGTATCAGAGTATTTAGCGCCATCGTTGGTACGTAACGAAACAACAAACTCTCCCGCCATTGATGCTTTAAATAAAGGCTTAGCAACATCGGTGTTAGAAAGCGTAGCACGACCTATCGGTGATACAATTTCCCACTCATAGGTAAGGTCTTTGCCTTCAGGGTCTGTACTTTGTGAGCCATCAAGTTGAATTTCTTCATCGACTAAAATAGATGGTACATCACTAATAATGGCTGTTGGTTTTTCATTAGCTTGCGCGTGTAACACGGTTGTAGCTTGCTCAGAGCTAAGTTGTCCATCTGATACGATTAATGTGATCACATAATCACCTTCAATATCAGCGCTAAGCGAAGGTGTTGCTGTTGTGTGCTGGATTAGTTGCGCGATACTGTTTTCTGGTTTGCCTTGTAATTTCCAAAGATAGCTTAAAGGTTGCCCTTCAGGATCGTTACACTGCGCGCACTGTAGCGTGACTAAGTCATTTAACATGATGCTTCTTTCAGCTACAAGCTGCGCAATTGGGGCTTGATTAGTCGCCTCTACCGCTAACGTTACTGAGGCTGTACTTGCTTCACCGTGTTGATCTTTAACTGTTAATGAAAGCGTGTACTGGCCAAGTACTGAGGAAGAGAATCCTGCTGTGTGGGTTAAGTTATCCGTTAGTGCTGGGTTGCTATTGGCAGGTTGTGAGGTAATGGCCCATAAATAGCTCAGGGTATCACCTTGATCAGGGTCGCTACTTTGCGTGCCATCAAGTGTGGCTATGCTGTTAGGTGCGATGGTTTTATTTTGCACTTTAATAACAGCTTGAGGAGCAGAATTATCATCGAGCGGTTCGCTTTGTATCAATACCTCATTACTTGCTGTTTCGCCTAATGAATTAGTAATTGTTAGCTTTACTGCATAACTCCCACTTTTATCTGCAATGAATTGACTTTTAACGCTATTATTGTTTTCTATTGTTGCACTACTGCTAAGTGGTTTGGTATTAAATTGCCATTTGTATTGATTGATCACACCGTTTGAGGTGCTGCTTAGTGCGCCATCTAATAAAACTACATCACCTTGTTTTACTGTTTGAGGCTGTCCTGCTTTGGCTATTAATTGCGTGGGAGCGGTTTTAATTTCAATTAATTTATCAACCGGTGTGCTCGAAAGCTTGCCATCACTGACGATTAAAGTGAGCTTATAGCTTTGTGCTTCAGTTACGGATATTTCGACTTTACTTTGATTGTTTACAGCAATGGCAAATTCAGTTTGTTCGTCAACACTGGTTAAGCGCCATTGGTAAGTTAAAGTATCGTTCTCAGGGTCGCTACTGTTTGTGCCACTAAATATGAGTGTTGTATTTACACGCATTTCACCTGCCGGGGCATTAATCATGGCGGTTGGTTTGGTGTTTGTTGGTGCTGTTTTACCTGGGTTTGTATTGCCTGTCGGTGAATCGGAGCCGCCGCCACATGCAGTGAGTGTAAATGCCAAAGCACACGGAATTAAGATCTTCCACGTCATATCAATTTCCTTATCGGTAACATTGTTGTGTAAATTTATTTTAAGAATGTGGGGTGGATATAATTATTATGGGGTAAGTAATTACATTGTTCATGCAGGAATGAAATCCAATTTCCATACTATTTATATCCGTTAAATATATTTTAAAGTAATTATTCAAAACTGGTATTGAATATGTACCTAAAAATACAAGTAAGCAAGTGGATTGCGTTAATTAACTGTATTTTTTTTCATCACAAAAAACTTAACGCAACTAGGTTATAGTAATTGTTGTTTTTTTAGGAATAAATGATTTGGCGTTGATTGGTATTTTTTGATTTAAAATCAAAAGGTTTAGTTTTATGGTTCGGTGTATAAATATAGAAAATTGTTGGTGCGAGCACAGCAAATAAAAGGCCAAGCAAACAGCTTGACCTTATTTTTTGCGTTATAAAAAGAGGTTACTCTGGCGCTACATCAAGTGTCGTGAATAACGAATAGCGTACGCTATCAATGCCTTTTTCAGTCGATTCTTCACTGATACTGGCTTCAATTAGGTATAAGCCAGGGTGCTGCCACGTTGTGCTAAAAAATCCCTCTTTATCGGTGGTTATTTTTACTTCATTACGTTCGTTACGATAGCGTGTATCGCCTTTTAAGATTGCAAGTTCTACGTTAGCCGCAGGTTTTCCTGCTTTTAATAGTTGAAAACGCGCTTGTTCACCAACAAATAAATCATTAGGGTGCGTTGGACCACTTATTTCTAAACCTTTACCGAGCAGAGCAGGTTTTGATGTGCCGTTACGACTTACAAAGGTATCAACGGTAGAGATTGCTTTCGTTGTTTTGATATCGGTTGCATCGGCTGGAATATCCTTGCTGTCTTTACCAGCAAATACACGACGACGGTCGCCATCTTTATTCTTATAAAATGTCATTAAGCGTGGTTTTTGAGTCATGGCAATGTGATAAGTCCCTTCGCCATCAAGCTTCACAGCTGCTGAGTTTTTGCGCTTTAGGTAATAAGCACGAATTTTGTCACTAACAGGTTTACCGTCAGGGCCAATCGCCATAATTAAGTTATCGTCATATTCAGCGCCTTTTTCTTTTGGACGATATGCTTTATCTGGTGCAAAAATTTCATTTGAAATACTCGCATCTACCATTACGTAATGCGCTTTATCGCCTGATAAAGAGGTGTGCGATGGCACTAACCATTGTGCATGTGCGCTGGCGTAGCTTGATGCAAGAGCAGTGAAAGTAAGTGCACCAATTAGTGCGCTTTTAAGTAAATTGATTTTCATAATCTTTCCTTATTTAAATTGTTGTAGCTGCTTTGCTTACGTATTACTTAGCAATAATAGTGACGAAACTTTGTGAATATTCATTAGTACCATCAATGGTTATTTTGCCATCTTTTGTTAGATCGATTGCAACGCGGGTATAATCACGGCCGCCTTCTTCACGAACAACTTCTAGGTTTAGCAAGTATTTACCTGGTTTAACTGCATTGTTAGCCAAATCTTTGCCGTGCCAATTAATGGTGTAAGTGCCGGGGCGTTTTGTCGCGCCTGTTATGCCGTCAAAGTTGGCGTCGCTTTTACCAGCTTTACGCCACCATTGACGTAAATCTTTAAACCATTCTGCTTTTTCTACCCACAATGCGAGTGTTGTTACATGCTTTCGTTCAGGGGTTTCTAACCAAACAGCCACATAAGGGCGGTGGTATGGCTGTACGTCTAAATCAGGTAGAGTTATTTCAATTTCAAGCTCAGCCTGCGCAGCAGTAACATGAGGTAGAAACAAAGCCGCTGTAAATAAGATTACGGCGCTAATTAAGGTGTTAAGTTTTTGCATTAAGACACTCCTTTTAGTTGCGGTACCCAGCATAAATAAATGACGGCAGGTGTTGCGACCCCAAGCACTGTTAGCCATATTCCTACTAAGCGTTTTTTTCTATTTTGAAATAAAATAATCATTCCAGTGATGGAAAATAAGATCATCAATACCGCTGAGATATCAATAACCCAGCTCCACGCCTCGCCGGTGTGGCGACCTTTGTGTAAATCACCTATTAGGCTTAAAATTCCACCCGTTTGGTATTCTAAGTTCAATTCGCCACTGGTAAAGTCGAGCTCAGCAAAGGCAAAACCTGCGGGGAGAGGGTAGTCGAGCATGACTAATGCATCTTCTTTTTCCCACTCAATACTCTTCACTTTTGTTAACCCATATTGCGCTGCTAGAAAGGCTTCTATCTCAGGGTATAAAGCAGGTAAGGTTGTTAAATTTTGCTGTGCTTTGTCGAGTAAATCCGTGGGAATTGGCGTATTTAATTGCCCATCACTTTTATCGCCTTCGAGCCAATCAACATGGTTAAGCACAATGCCGCTGACACAAAATAGAATAAGTAAAAATAGCAACGCTGTAGATAGGTAAATATGTAACGCACGGCTAGTGCTGTATAAGGTTCGTTTATTTATTAACGGCATAAATAATTAAGTAGTTAAGGCAATATTATCTACATGGTAATGATTTGCATTAGCTATCACAACATTATTTACGAACTTTACATTGTTTACTAGGGCGTGTTGACCTTTGTGGATTGAAATTTGTTCAATCTAGGGGCGATTTAATCGCGGCGCGAGGTTTGTAACCTAGCGGGCTAAGTAAAAACCGAGCAACAAAGAGTTAATCGCCTCTAGGAAGAACCCTTTGGGCAGCGCATGTTTGGCATTTATACTGCGTTATCGCCTATTTATGGGGAACAACCACACTACATAGGCGCTGCCTTGCCTAAATACCAAACATACTGCTGCAAAATCAATCACGAAAGGTCAACACGCCCTAGGATAGTGATTAAAAATCCATCTAGAGGCTTATCAAATCCAAGGAAGTAAGATGTTATAATGGTAGAGATAATATTCTAGAGGCTTAGTGATGAAGTATTATTTACTAATAGCATGTGCTTTATTTATACCTGCAGTGGCCGCCAAACCATTGATGCAGCTATGCCTAGAGGCAAAAGATTTTTCGCCTTATGTTTTAGGGCAAAATATAGAGAAAAGACCCACAGGCAGTATTATTGATAATATTAATGCCGCCGGTAAACACGCCAATTTAAAAGTACAATACCAACGTAGCTCATGGTTAAAATGTCAGCAAAATGTAAGCCAAAATAAGTCCCAAGGCTTATTTTCAATGGCGCGCACAGATGAGCGAGCGCGCGAGTATCAATTTCCACCTGTTGCAGCCTATTTAGCCAAAGCTAGCTACCCGCTGATTGTTAAAAAAGGCGGTGTATTTGATCGGGATCATTTAGTCACTCCTTTGGTAAATAAGCAGGGACTTAACGAATTATTATATCGAGCTAATATGCGTTTTGGGTTATCAGCACCTTTTGGCTATTTATCATATGAGTCATTCCAACAAGCGGGCTTACTTGCTGATTCACAGCTCTCGCTTGAACGTGGCTTGCAATTGGTTGCTGTAGATAAGTTAGATGGGTACATTTTTGAGCGTGAGGTTGCTCAGCATTACATCCAAAAATTGAACTTAACTGAGCAACTGACAATAACTAAACACAACATAATGGAAATAAAATTGTATCTACCAATTAATAAAGTGTTTTATCAGGAAAACACGCAGCAGGTAGAGTTATTTTGGCAATATTTGGCACAGGCTGCTAGCGAACTATAAAGCGGCACTGAAGAAGCATGCCAAGCTAACTATGCAGTGCCGATGTGGGTTTACTATAAAATTACACTGAAGTTGCTTGATGTATAAAAACAGTTAATACGACAGCATGAATTAGCATTGCAATTGAAGCGGCTAATATTTTAACTTGTTGTTGTGATATTTGTTTTTCTTTGGGTTGACTTGGGCGGGATGGTCGAGACAATAAGTAAATCATGACTGACGACTCAATTACGGCAACCATGTAGAGAACCCAACCCGATGGTGATGACATAGCCAATAAGACGAAGCCACACAACATGCCAATACCTGCAAACCATTTGGCCTTTATAGGCACAACTTTATGTTCTTGCCAATGGCGCAGTGTTGCGCCATATCTTGGATGATTAAGTAACCATGCCGTAAGTTTAGGTGATGAGCGTGTAAAGCAAGCCAGCGCCAAGATAAAGAAAATAGTGGTGGGCATAACGGGTAAAACAATCCCAATGATCCCCAGCCCAACTAGGGCTAAGCCGAGAAGTTGGTATCCAGCATTTTTATACGCGACTAACGTTACCTTTAAGCTCATGAATAGACGTGTGCCTGATATAGTTGAAAGCGGCTGAACGCTTGACGAGCACCGTTGATAAGTGCCTGCTCTTGTTTATCGCTTAGCTCAATGTTATCTATTAATTGTACTAGATGACGCCACGCACTACCACGCCCAGCACCTGGTCCTGCTAAGTAGCGAGCAGCAAAGTCTCCGTTATATTGTAGACGAACTTGCACTTGTTTTCCTAACATTGCTGCGCCTACTTTTGAGCCTTCAACAACATATAACCAACCAAGTGCGGTTGCCAAATCTGTAGTGTTATCAACTAAAGGATTGAGTGTAATAGTTGGCAATTTACATCTTAAATCAATAAAGTCTTGCTCTAATAAACTTAAGCGACGACGTGCTACCAAGTCATCAATATGTTCACTTAATTCACTGTGTTCATATAAAGCCGCTACATCTTTTAAAAAGTGATATTGCAATGATAAAAACTGCACGTAGTTATCTACGCTAGCGAATGGGTCTTTTTCCATAATGCTTTTATCGATATTGTCATGTAAATCAGCGGTGTGTTGGCGAAGTTTTAGTGCCCTAGATGGAGTGCTTACTGCTGTCATTGTTTGATTCCTTAATGGGATTGACGGTTTATAAATATTTATTTGGGAATGTGAAGTACAAAGTGGCGGCTAATTAGCCGCCATCATTGGGTTATAGCTTGATCTCGAGGCCGATTGTGATAGTGCGTCCTGGCTCAGGCATAGCAACAATTGAGCCTGATGACACCGTGTATCTATCAGTTAGATTAGTGATAGTGGTATAGCCACTAAATGTGTTGTTAAATTTATAATTAGCAAAAAAATCAAGCTGGTAGCTAGCAGGAATTTTGCTGATAGCTTTTGCGCCAGTTCCACTTAAGAACCCGGCTGGGTGGTGTTTTTCGGAGTGCCCTTTATAGGTAAGTCCGGTATCTAAGCGATTATTGATAAATGACGTACCAATCGTGGCGACGATGTTTCTTTTTGGTGGAATACGAAGAGGCGTTAAGCTGCCCGAAAAACCTTGATTGTTACAGTTATTAACCCCTTCAATATCTGCAATAAGCGCTGAGCATATTTTGATATTGGTGTAATTGGTGTATGAAATAGTGCTGTAGAATAAATCGCTTTTATAATTAAGGTTAAGTTCAATACCCGGTAATTCAAAGCTGTCGTAGTTGGTAAAGGTATATTTTACTTGCCATGGTTGAGCATTAGGATCTTTGTTTGGCAATTGCGCTGTTGCCAACATGTTTTCAATTCGGGTATCAAAATAGTTAGCTGATAGCGTTAGGCTATCACCCTTAATTAACGTGTCACTAAAGTGGCTTTCAATTCCTAGCTCAAACGTGTTGCTGTTTTCGGGTGTGACAGGGTAGTCAGGCGAATATGAAAACACTTCATTTGAAACGGTCGTTTCGTATATGTTTGGCATGCGGTACGCTTTGCTGTACTTCGCTTTTAGTGCTGTATTATCAAATAAGCTGTAATAAAGCTGCGCTGTAAAATCTGTTTTTGGATCGAAATTTAGCGCCAGTTCACTTTGGTTATCTTTAGTCTGTGAGTCATGGTGGTTAAGGTTCACGGTTAACTCAATTGGATCTAAATCAAACTGTGCATTCACGAATAAGCTACGGATTGTTTGTTTGCCATCACGAGAGGTGGTTTTATCCCCGTAAAAGTGTTTTAGAGACCCTGCTTTAGGTTTAAGGATTTCGTTTTGTAAAGAAAGGCCATACATCAATGTGGTCGGCACTGAAATCACATTAAAAGCAGAGGTATTATAAACACCTAAACCGTGGCGTTGGTTACTGTATTCATGAAAGTATTGCAGCGCATTAGGGCCAAAATTGCTTGCTAATGCATTGTACTGTTGTAGTTTTGCATTCGTTGTCCATGCGTTTATTTTCAAATCAATTAATGGATTGTTAGTTGGTAAAAAACGATAGAGTAGGTTTGCGCTATTAACCACTGCAGAGCCAGGCTGCCATTGTGGCATGGTTTCTATACCTGCAGGAACGTACCCATACTCACCGTCAGGCTGCATCCAAAAATCGCCTTCTCTTTGTTTGTGCCAGTATGATGCAAGCATTTCACCCGCTTCTTGTTGGTGATGACGTGTATTTAGCTCAATATTATGTTCGTCGTTAAAAGCATACTGTATTTTTGCAAGATAAGACTCACTTTCAAAACTGGTGTTTACTACTTCACCATTTTGATTTACTGGTGGTAAACCAACCCCTCCCCACTCATATTTTTCAACGAAATTTTCATAACCGTGCTTACCAGCAAAGTAGTTGCCGGTTTTTTTGTGGCTATAAGCAATTACAGCATTAAGCTGATCAGTTTTATAGGCACCAGCTAACATGATGCCGCCATTATCAAAGTCACTGCTACTATTGTGGTTACGAACCTGATAATACTGTTGCTGGTTGGCATCATCACTGACGGTTGGTGTGTGATTATTATTGTATGTTTTGAGTTTTATTAATGCGCCAACATCGGCGTTAGGCTTTAGAATATCACTCGTATTTAAGGTGGTAATATTAACCGTTCCGCCAATAGCACCAGCACTAAATGCAGCGCCTTTAATGGCCGAACCTTTCTCTACGGCAACAGTGCTGATTAGGTCTGAATCGATATAAGTGCGATCTGAAGTACCCATATAGCCGCGATTGGTATGGGTTGATTGCAAACTGCCATCAATAAAAATAGGTACCCGGCCTTCGCCTTGCACACCTCGAATACCTATATCTAATGCGCCAGCTTCATTGCGTAAATTATTAGCATCAATACCGGTAAATGTTGAAAATATGTCTGAATTAGAGCTCCCCTTGTTACGGTCAAGCTCATGGCGATTGAGGTTTATTTTATCGCCATTGATCACGATTACTTCAATATTTTGATCGTCTGTTATTGTCGTTTTTTCATTGATCTGGGTCTTACTTAAATCAGGTGTTTGAGATGATGTATCAGCCGCGATATCGGCTTTGATGATAATGGTGTTATCTATAATTTGCGCGTTAATGCCTGTATTTTGCAATGCATGTGATAACGCATCATGAATTGTTCTTTGGCCATACACTGCAGGTGCTTGTAAATTTCGCAAAATAGCGGCATCAGCAATTAGGCTCATATCTGCTTGCTTTGCTAATTGATTGAGTGCCTGACTTAATGGCTGCTGCGCAATATTGAAGGTTACAATAGTTGATGAGCTTTGAGCCATTGTTGGTAGGCTCAAAGCAAGTCCCAATGCGAAGGCAAGCGGGGTTAACTTAGCATGGTAAGGCTGGTATTTTGGCATTGTAATCGTTCCATATAAAACAAATTGGTTTATATGAAAACGAATGATAATGAGAATCCCTCAATAAAAAGTTATAAAAATATAAAATTAATTAAATTTTACTAATAACTATATGATTATTAGTATTTTTAATTTCAACTGGTAAAACGTGAGGGAGTAAATTTAAAAAGTTATCGAGATCTGTTGCGCTAAAAGTCCCCGACAACATCATATTGCTTACCGTGCTATCAGTAAATTCAAAATGAGTATCATGATAACGATTAAACTCAGCAAACACTTCATCCAAAGGTGCGTTATTAAATATTAAGCGCCCATCACGCCACGCAGCAACAAGATGTGGGTTTACGTTTTGTACAGCCATACCTTGCTCATTAAATAGTACTTGCTGGCCTTGTACTAACTCAATTAAATGTTGCTTGTTTTGCACTTTGACACGCCCGTGTTCGACACTGATTCGTGTGCTATTTTGTTTTTTATCAACACTAAAGCGTGTCCCAAGTACGGTTATTTTTGTGTTATCAGCGATGACAATAAAAGGGCGGTGTGGATCGCTGGCAACATCAAATAACGCGCGGCCTTGGATGAGGTTATTTACCCGTTGATTAGCATCGAAAGCTAATGTCAGGTGAGTTTGCGCATCAAGGCTTAATTGCGAGTCATCAGGCAGCGCAACATCAAATTGCTCACTTCGGGCTGATTGATACTGTGCGCTGTAATGTGCACTGGTGTCATTTTGCGGCCAAAATTGATAACTAGTTATGCTGACCATAAATAATGCCACACACGCAGCAATCGCCCACAATGGTGATACACGCTTGGTGGTTGATATATTAAGTTGTGCAATATCATTATCAGAAAATTGTGTTAATAATTGCTCTACTTGCTGGCTCTGCTGATATGCCGCCAGGTGCTCGGGGTTGGTATTAAGCCATGTTAAAAATGCGTGCTGTTGGTTTTTATTAAGCCCCGTTTTTTGTTGTTCAAGCCAAGCGTTTGCTTGCTGCTGAAGTTGCAACTGTGTTTGATGACGATCCATTTTCATTTTCTCATAATTATTTTTTTAGTGTATCGCGGCATGCCAGCATGGCGATTGCCAAATGTTTTTCAACCATACTGACAGAAATACCCATTTGATCAGCGACTTGTTGATAACTCAAATTTTTAAATTTATAAAGCACAAATGCTTGTTTAGTTTTAAGTGGTAGCTGATCAATACAAGTATAAAGTAAATTGAGTTGTTGCTGGCTGGCTAATTTTGCTTCAGGCTCAAAATCAGTAGGTGCGATCAGTTCAATTTCAACGGGTTCTGCAAATTTTTTGCTACGTCTATAGTGATCAATAACAATATTTTTTGCGGTGGTAAAAAATAACGCCCGTTGATGGTTATCGTCTTGGCTTTGTTTATTAGTACGGTTGCTGAGTAGGCGAGTGTAAGCCTCTTGAACTATGTTCTCCGCTTTATCTCGACAGCCTACTGAACGAGAAATAAAGCTTAAGACCTCAGCGTAATATCGTTCCAATTCACACCTGTTTTGTTTCTAAAAAAGGAGGTGGATGCTAGCAGTTTATATCAGTAATGACAATTGTTATCGTTTGTGTGTTCGAGTACACACAAAGCAAAGGGCTTATGGTTGTAGTTTATAACGTATTAAAAAAAGTTAAGTGAGCACCCAGTATGCATACATACTGGGTGTTTAAGTAAAGTGAGGTTTAGAAATAGTAACCAATATTGATATTAAAGCGGCGTTCTGTTTCATCGCTGTCGCCAGCACTAGAACCACCAACAAATGGCTGATTACGTGCGTGCACTAAATCAAAGTAAGTAAATAAGCCACCAGCGGCGACAGATACACCCGTTACATTCATCCAGGTGTTTGCACTCTCATCAGACTTGTTGTAAATAATGCCGTAATCATTATAAAATTGCAGGTTACTGACCGGTCCCCATTGAACAGGCACGCTATACGCTACGTTGAATGTGCTCGTGGTTGCGCTGGCGGCAATCGAGTCATAAAACGCATACGAACCAACAGCAATGCGGTTGGTTTCATCTAGGTTATAGTCATATTCGCCATGTTGTAGCTGAATATTCCACTTATTAATGGTGCTATTAAGGTGTAACGCCCAGGCGTTGTAGCTGCCCGCGCGATCTTGGCCGTCATGTAAACCACCCGCTAGAGCTGAGAGACCCACTTCGGTGGTCATGCCTTCGCCATGGTCAAAATAATAGGCATAGCGGCCTGTAAAGGTATTGTATTCACCAAGCTCTTTTGTTGGCTGTGCGTAAATGCCCTCGTCAACAGGACGGCTCCCTACAATATCATATGAATAGCGGTGACTACGATCTTCAACATAACCATCAACCCCACCAAGTTCATCATTTTTGAAAAAACCTAAGTCAAGCTGCCAATTGTCTGCGACTTGGCGTTTAAATATAACGCCTAAATCATGATCGTCTTCTAAACCAATGTAGTAATTGGTACTAAAAAAGTAGTTATGTGAGTTATAGGGGTCATTACCAAATGGGACTTTGGTAATACCAGCTTGTACTTGCCAATCATCAGCAAATTGATAACCAGCCCATGCAGATTTAATTGCGGTCATATAATCAAAAAAGCGAATTTCACCGCCAATTAATACACCGCCAACCTCGCCAGATACATTTAAACGGAAAATATCAAAGTCAAAATCGCCGCCGCGATTTTTATTTCCATCACTGTACGATGTATGGCTGTAATTAGTACGAATTGCGCCGCCAAATTTAACACCTGATTGGGCTGCTTCGGTGTTGTTCTCAGCTTGCTTGGCGATGGTTATATTTTGCTCTTCAAGCTGTTGATTAACCTTTGCTTGTTTCGCTTTTTCAGCAGCAAGTTGCTGTTGTAATTGCTGCATTTGTTGTTGTAACAGATTAAGCTGAGCTTGCATGGCATCGATATCAGATGCATTTGCAGTGCTAGTTGTTGCGCCTAGCATGGTCGCGAGGGCTAACTGTGAGAGTTTAAGCATGATAAATCGCTAAATTCGAAATGAGTATATATAGAATAAACTATTTCTTAATTTAACCCAAATATCTCAATTTATCGAATAATCTTAAGTTGCTGTTTTAACTAGTTTGAGTTGAGCTCTTACCTTCAGCTGGGCGAGTTATTATTCCAACTTCTAACAGGGGGGCTGCATCGAGACTTTGGGCGTCCATCATGGTTGCAATTCGTTGCATTGATGAGAGTAGCTGACTTTGCTCCCATTCTTCAAGTGCGGAAAACTGCTCAATAAAATGCTCTTGTAGCGGTTGCGGTGCGGCTTGCAAAATAGTTTCACCACTTTCGGTAAGGTAGAGGCTTACTCTGCGCTTATCTAGCTGACTACGTACACGGCTGACTAAATCTCGGTTTTCTAAGCGATCTAAAATATTGGTAACCGTGGCAGGGCTTAAATTTACATTTTGAGCGATGCGACTTGCCGTAATGCCATCTGTTTGCGCCACTTCAGTCATGATCAATAATTGTGGTCCGGTGAGGCCTGATGTTTTATTTAATTGTTTAGAATGAAGGTCAATCGCACGGATCACTTTGCGTAAAGAAACTAGTAACTCGTCATATTTTTGCATTTTTTATCTCATTAGAAGGTGATTTACGGCCAAGGTACGAGCGCAATCAATAAATATTACACATCTAATAAATAGAGTTCAAATAGATGTAGGTGATTAATGGCGTATTAATAGCTTTACAGTGGTCTATGATTGCTTTTTATTTAATTTGAGTTGAAATCAAAATTACTTCATTTCAATGCATTTTAATTAATTGTTTAGAGTACTCATCTTGCTAAAAGACAGCGACAGAGTGAGAAATTGTAAATTTGACATAAAAACTCACTAAATAATATTTACTAACTGGTTAGGTATTGGGTAAGGTGTGACAGGCTTTTCATTTTTATGGGACGTATTATGAAGTTATCTCCATCTGTAAGCATAGAACAAACTGATTCAGGCTTAGAATATATCAATGTAGCAAGCGAGTTTTGCAGTGCTAAAATTTTCTTGCAAGGTGCGCAACTCACTGAATTTACACCTAGCGGCAAAAAGCCATTAATTTGGGTGTCGAGTGAGGAAGATTACCAAGAAGGTAAAGGCATTAGAGGTGGCATTCCAATTTGTTGGCCATGGTTTGGCGTAAACCCTAACCCAGAATGGCCGATTCATGGTGTTGCGCGCACTAGTCTTTGGCGTGCAGATGAAGTGGCTGAGCAAGATGATGAAATTAAAGTGAGCTTAACTTTACCAATGGCACAGGTGGATGAAACTTATTGGCCGCATAAATCTAAATTAAAAGTTGAGTTTATCTTAACGTCAAAACTTGAAGTGCGTTTGACGACTACAAATTTGAGCAGCGAAACCATTACCTTTACCCAAGCATTACACACTTATTTCCCCACCCCTTCAATTGTTGATACTAAGGTTGATGGCTTGCAAGGTTCGAAGTATATAGAGTTTGATGAAGGGCCATTTGATCAAAATGAACTAGTTGGTTTTGCTCGTGAAACAGATATGGTTTATACCCAAGCATCAGAAACACAGCGTATTATCACGCCAGATGGCATTATTGAAGTCGGCCGTGAGAACTCAAGCTCTTGTGTATTGTGGAATCCATGGATTGATAAATCAAAGCGCTTATCTAATTTTGCTGACGATGAGTATCACACAATGCTTTGTTTAGAAGCCGCAAATGTAATGAATGACAGCGCGGTTGTTGCGCCCGGTGAAAGTCATACCCTAGCTACGACAATTAGCTGGGTATAGTCTATTTACTCACCTCATTTAAGCCAACTCACTATGTGGGTTGGCTTTTTAAGGATTTAACCACTGTGTTCGAAAACCATCAGCTAGATACTTTACCAAAACACCATATTATTGACTTTAAACCCCTTGCAGACAAAGCATTACTTTATACACAACTTAGTTGTTTGCTTTTTTATGTACCAGTTATGGCTGTATTGGCTGGTGTATGTGTGTTTAATGACGATTTTTCTAATTTTGCACAAACGCCTTTATTGATTGGCTTGCCGATTATTTTACTGATCTCGTTAGCTTACAATGTGATAAGTGTGCGATTGAGGGGCGTGGCAGTACGTACTCATGATATTGCTTATCAAAAAGGGGTTATTTGGCAGCAAGTAACAATTTTACCGCTTTCTCGCATACAGCACACAGAAATTCACAGGGGCCCGTTGGAGCGAAGGCTAGGGCTTGCGAGTTTACGTTTATACAGTGCAGGTGGCATGAGCGCTGATTTAAATATTAGCGGGTTAAGCCATGATGATTGTAAAGATATCCGTCAGTTTATCCAAAAATACACCGAAGACAGGCAAGCGACCGAAAGTGAAGATTTAGTGATTGAAAAAGTTATCGACACTGGTAATGAGCAGTCAAATGGGTAATCTAAAATGGCAGCGAGTATCGCCTTGGGCGCTGGTTTATTTTGTGCTGCACTTTGCTTTTCGTTTTGTAAAAGACGGTATATTTAACCTTTTGCCTATTGGCATTGTATTTGTCACACAGGTACAGGACAAATTGTTTTGGGGTCAAATAGCGGGAGCGGTGGCTGTTGTAGGATTACTCGTTTATTCGTTTGCTTATTATATAAATTTTCGATATTGCATTTCTGATGATCACGAAATCTTACTCAACAAAGGTGTATTTAAAAAAGAGCGCCTGACTCTTAATTTTTTGCGCGTACAAAACGTTAATATCGCTGAACCATTTTATTTTAAACCGCTAGGCTTAGTTAATTGCATTTTTGATGCCGCAGGGAGTACCAGCCAAGAGGCCGTTTTGCCTGGCGTTACCGTTAATTATGCAGAGCAGATGCGTGAGCGTGTACTGGCTTACAAACAAACGCAACAACCAGATGCCACTGCGCCAGAGGCGGATGATTTAGATGCAAGTGAACCACACCAGTGCCTTACATTAAGCAATAAAGAAGTCGCAAAGTTTGGTCTGATGTCGAACATGGCGATTTTAGCGCTGGCAGCGCTTGCGCCTTTTATGAATGTTGTATTTGAGTTTTTAGAAAAAGCAGTCATTAACCGTCTTGAGTCTTTTTATCAACAAGAAGTAGGCATGCTGGTAAATGCAGCTGCACTCGCTGTTTTTTCATTATTCGTATTTATTGTGCTAATCGCAGTATTACTGTCGGTGTTAATGTCGTTGATCCGCTTTTATAATTATGAGCTGTACTTTCATGGTGGAAAATTTAAGCGTATATCTGGGCTATTAGAGCGTCACCAGTTATCAGTGAGTCTTGATAAAGTTCAATCTATGCTTATTAAACAAAACCTTGTCGCACGTTTATTAAAGCGCTATACAGTGCAATGCTTGCAAGCAACCAGCGGTGGGTTTACTGCGGGCGCTAAAAGTAAGCAAAGCTTAGTCATGCCGGTGCTAACACTGGAGCAGGTAAAGCAAGCTTGCCAATGGGTGCACCCTTGGATTAATACCGAGGGATTTGATTTTAAAACGTTGAATTTTAAAGGAGTCGAAAAGGCGTTATTGATTAAAAATCTATTCTTATATGCATTTTTGCCGAGTTTGATCTTTGCTATATTTGGTTACTTTAATGAAGTAATAAACCCCTTTTATAGTGCGCTTAGTTTTACCCTACTCAGCATGTTAGTTTATTTATCTTATAAGCGTTATGGCTACTATTTCTATCAATATAAAGGTCGCTATTACGGTGTATTTCGCAGTGGTATGATCGGTGTTCAATACCGTGTGTTTGAATTATACAAAGCACAAAGTACGTATAGTGTAAGCACTTATTTTATGCGTAAAAGCGGCTTGAAAAGCATGTATATACAACTTGCGGCAGGCACTGTTTCAATGCCATACCTCAAGGCAGATGTAGCAAATGAGATAATTGACTTTACTTTATTTCAAGCTGAATCAGATCAACGCAGTTGGATGTAGTTAAATAAACCCAATTGCAAATAGTTATCAATTGCATTGATCTATTTTTAATTCTCACTATACTTAATGCCACCTTATCTCATTCATTGGAGGTTATGATGGCATTAACGCTTTGTTTAATTGCTTTTTGCTGTGTGCTGGTACTAATGTGTAATGTGCGTTGCGAGAGTAAAAAATCACAATTATGTGCCCGTTGTGGCGTGTTCGTTATTGGAGGCTTGATCACTTTAGCCATGTATAGCGCAGGATTAGGGGTATTACGTACCGTATTTGTGTTTGTTATCTCAATTTTTATCGTCAGTATGCTGGTCAGTTTAGTGCGACCGCTGGAGCTTGATTAGTTGTAAAAGTAGCACACGCTTTCTTACATTTTAATGCTCTCTTTTTATCTTGGTTATGGCCATAATAACGCCAATATAAAGATTCAGGGATCATGATGAAAAAGACCTTACTTGCCGCAGCGCTATTAGTTGCTACTAACGCACAGGCCGCTGTGCAATGGCAAACTATTCATACTAAGCATTTTAATGTTCACTTTAGCCCCGAAAGTGCTGATTGGGCTCGCTCAGCAGCCAATGAACTCGAAATTGTTCGTAGTAAAGTACTCAAACAACAAAACCGCGCGCTTGACGAAACCGTCGATGTGGTGGTGTTTGATCCTCTTAATGCCGCCAATGGTTTTGCATTACCAGTATCTAATAAACCATTGATGGCGCTTTTTACCACCCCCCCGCAGTCAGATACCGTTATTTCAAATAGCAGTGGTTGGCAACAGCTTCTTGTTTTGCATGAATATATTCATTTAGTTCATTTAGCGCAGCCAACGCGAAGTCATTGGCGCCAAGAATTGCGCGATATATGGGATGTATATGATATCGCGCATAGCGAAATACCGCGTTGGGCAGCTGAAGGGTATGCAACTTTGCTTGAATCTAAAATGACCGGGCGCGGGCGGCTCTTTGATAATTATAGCGAAGCGATACTGATTGAGTTTGCACAACAAGGCGCATTGCCAACTTATGGGCAGTTAAATAGCACCGAAGGTGGCTTTATGGCTGGCTCAATGGCGTATTTAATGGGTGTGCGCTATTTGAATTGGCTCGAACTTAATTACTCGCAGCAAACGCTAGATGCAGTATGGACGCGGATGCAAGGTGTTAAAAATCGTGAATTTGATGAGGCTTTTGCAGGCGTTTTTAATGATTCACCGAGTAAGCTTTACCGTCGTTTTGTTGCTGAATATACTTTTCAAGCTATGAGCAAAGAGCAGGGCGAACAGGCGCTTACAAGTAAGCTGTGGCTTGAACTAGATTTATATGCGAGTAACCCTGCATTATCACCAAACAATCAACAGTTAGCTGTGGTTGAACGCGACCGTGATGGTAAAACTCAACTTAAAGTTTATAGCACGCAAGATAACGAAGAGGCATCAAAGAGGTTTAATAAGCAGCAGCAAGCGCTATTAGCTGACGATCCAAACGATATTATAGATACTGCGCCAAGTGTATTTAAGCGTAAGCAAAAGCACATTCTTAACCAGATTAATCATGCGGGTATTCAAAATCCACAATGGTTAAATGATGAGGTAATTTATTTTGGCGCTTTTAGTACTGAGGAGGAGGGCGCTAACAACCGAGTTGCAGATATTTTTAGCTGGAATACGCAAACCGGTGACATTGAGAAACTGACTAACTTGGCAGGTATTAGACGTTTTAGTATTACTGATAATGGCCAAACACTCTATGCAGAGCAAGTGCGTGGTGGCTATTCTGAATTAGTTCGATTTGATGTCCAAACAGGTGTAAGTCACGCATTATTTGAGAAAGATTTAGCAGTTGTTTATGACTATCCAGTCCTTAGTCCAGATCAGCAGCAGTTAGCGTTTATAAAAACCGAGTTTAATCATAATTGGCAGTTGTATATACAAGATTTGCATGGTGCTAAAACGGTCGCGGTGCCCATGCCCGTAGGTTATCAATATCTTTCTCAGCCGAGTTGGAGCAGTGATGGAGCTTCGGTACTTTTTGTTGCTGGCTTAAATGGTGCTACAGATATTTATCGCTACAATTTAGCCGATAAAAGCTTACACAAATTAACTCAAGGGCAGCAGGCTGTTGCTAACCCACTTGCTATGCTAGATGACTCAATGCTGTATTTTTCTATTGGCAGCGATGGCCCCGATGTGATGCAACTAAGAGTCGGTGATAATGCAGAGCTGGTCACTGATTTTGCGCCAAATAGTATAGCCCCGAAGTTGGTTGTTGATGAGCATACTTTGCCTGATGCTAAAGTTTATATGCAGCCGATAGGTGAGCAAACTAATTATGATATTTGGCAACAAAAAGCCACTTTAGCACTGGGGGAGCAATATAACTCAGCGTCAGCATCGTTATTTAGTCTAAGTGTAAAAGGCAGTGACTTACTTAAGCAGTTAGATTGGCAAGCAGGATACAGTATTGATCTACATGACTCTGCACTTAAAGGGGCGTTTGGGCAAGTGCGATACAGTGCCCTCCCCGTTAAAATTAATGCCGAGTTATTTTCGTATGACCTTAATGCCGAAAAACAGTATCAAACAGCCTTAAGTGCGCATTATGTTGCAACTGGGGGTTATCTGTCTGCAAATCTGCCACTACGCTTTGGCGAATTTAAGCTAGCTCCGGAGTTGGCATATAACTACACCGATTATGAGTATGCAGATAAATCCCTTAAAGATAATGCTAGCCAATGGTTACGAGCAGGTGTGAAGCAATCATGGCATTATGATCAGCAAGTATTTGCTATTGGCCAGGAGGTTAATGCCCGATGGTACACAGGCAAAGCACAAGCAAAGAGTTGGCAAGGTTATGATTTAGCTGCGAAGGTGTTTGGACAAGCCTATGATGTACCAATGTACGTTAGTTATCAGCAGCAATATCGTGATGATACACACCTTGTAATAGGTGGCTTTAGTTCCTCGCTGATTTCAGCTAAAACGCACAGTGACATTGTATTTTCACCCGAGCTTCCCTTTTATAGCACTGTAGGTCAACGTTATCAGGGGTATGGCGGCGGTATTAGCTTGGAAGAGGGAATGCCATGGCTTTACTATAAACAGCACCAGGTGGATAGCCAAGTATACGCACAAAGCTATGGATTGAAGTGGCAAGGCCCTTTCAATTTTGGCTTAGGCCCTGCGGGTCTAAGTGATCTTAATTTTGATTTTGGTTTAGTCAGGGTTGAAGGTGACAGCTTTGAAGATGAGCTTAGAGGTTGGTTAGGGTTTTATTATTCTCTTTAATAGTGAAAGAGGCTTTTAAAGGCCTCTTTCAGCTTATCTATTCGTTATTTGTTTAATGGGTGTTGTTGCTTTTGCTGTCGGTTTTTTTGCGATTGTTTTTTACGTTTTCTGCGGCTAAACCATAGGTAAAAGCCAGTACCTGCAAGCCATACAGGGCTTAAACCAATCACGCACCATAGAATTTTACTGATTAACCCTGCAAAGTAGCCAAAGTGTAATTTTCTAAAACTATCAATAACTTTCCAGCCTACGGCTACTTCGCGAATATCCCAGTTAGCCATGTGTTTTCCGGTTAACTTGTTGTAAGTAACAGTATTTGCGTATTCACTGGCTAATGGGTTGTTGCTATCAACTTCACCAAATAAGGTAATATTTTCATCAGGCTCTAATGGCATAACTAAAAAAGTGGTATTAAACGTTGGTATTTGCTTTTTACTATCATCAAGAATAGCTTGAAAATTAATGGCATCGCTGTGCAGGTTTTTGGTCAGTACAAAGTGTTCTTCTTCTGCATGTTCAATCACCTCGTGATACCACACAGCCCAGTTAAAATAACCCCCCGTGATCGCTAAAATTAAAATAATCGGCGAGCCAAGCACACCTGTCATTTTGTGAATGTCACTCAGCACTATTTGTAACGTTGCACGCCAGCGCACTGAGAATAAACGCTGCCAAAATTTACGATAAATAATTAACCCTGTAATACCTAGTACAAGTAAAAACAATGCGAAGAAAAACCCTAAAACAGTGCCCGTTTGCCCTGGCAGTGCTTTTATGTCGTTGAGTAAAAAAGTGTAATGTAGTTCTAAAAACCAATCAGTGAAATAGTGACTAGTGCCTACCGGTTGGGAGAGAATGTCACCTGTATATTGATTTAAATGAAATTTATGCCAAATCCCCGTTCCGCGTTCAACTAAATAAACCCGATCAGCAGTATCATCACTAAATATTTCCCAGCTCCCGATCACGAATCGTGGGAATGCATTTTCGGTAATGGTAATTAAGCTATCGATTGGCTTTCGCTCAGAGGACGACGGCACAACAAAGTGGCTGTCAGGCATGAGCAAACCGTCTATTTCACTTTTAAATACTAATATGCTGCCAGTAATGCTGATCACAATCAGTGGGATCAATGCACAAAGAGCAAACCAACTATGAACTTTAAACAGTGTTTTTCTCATAAACCCAGTAATCACAACAATAAATAATGACGCATGATAACAATTCGCAATGTTATTTCAATTGCTGTTATTGTTTTTTAACATTTACAGCAGTAAATCAGCGGGAGATAACAGGAACTGTAATGGTAACTTGCCAGTTGACGAGTGAGTTTATTTTGTTCAATGGTTGCTTGTTTGAGGAAGATCATTACAATGCCGCGCCTTACATAAAACAAATAAAAACAGTGATTTACAATTTTAATTTGTTTTGTTTAAAGTCTGATAACTTATTAACCAATTAATAACGAGCGAGGTTTATTTTGGCGCATTATCTGCCGATATTATCATCATTTATTCTAGTATTTAGTTTTTTACCGTTACTTAATAAAATACGTAAAAATCGCAGTGTGTCAGGGTTATCGTTATTGATGATGACATTTGGTGTTGCGCAAAGTGTCTACTTTATTACTTTTAATTTGTACTTTGAGCGGTATTACATGGTGTTACCGTTTGTAGTGACTGGTGGTTTAAGCGGCTTGATTTTGTACTATTTTGCCCGTTATAACGCAAAGCGAGAGGAGCGAATTCAATTAGCAGCGATGCTTGGCTTCTCACTTTTACCATTTTTACTCTTACTAAACCCTGAGCTTGAGATTGCAAAAGTGCTGACGTGGTTAACGTTTGTAGGGCTAATTATGAGTTCGGTAAGGGTAATGCCACAAACTTATAAAACACTACGCAGTGGCGATATAAGTAACTTAAGTGCGCGTTACTTTAGCCTGCAATTTTTAGCGGGTGTGTGTGGTTTATTTGCAGAATTGGCGATGGTTGTACCAAGCACTTCGCATATCTTAACATTTGTGATGATACTACTTACTAATGCCGCACAACTGGGCTGTATTCAATACTATAAAATGCGCCCTGCAATAATCTAAAATGTGTTTGAATAGTCAACAATTAATTCCAAACCAGCTGATTGTATGGCAAATTACCCTATCTTAAAATAAAAAGGATAGGGTATGAATTGGAATCAGCTCGGTTATTTGTGTCGATTATATTCACTAGCAAATGATCTTAACACTACCCAGCAAAATCAATTACGTTCAGCGACTCACTTAAAAATCTATAAAGCAGGGCAGCCTGAAAGTCAGCTTGCAAAAAAATTAGCGGCGCAGTTAGTCGACAATCCAAATCCGAGTGAGCAAAAGCAATTATCAGCTTGTTATAGCACATTGCCAAAAATCATCGCATCCCCTTCCTTTGACTATAAAGATAAGCTTAGTTATTTAGCTGCTTTGTTCGTTATTTTTATTGCGATTAGCACTATCTATCAAGTGTTTGTGCTCCCTACTTTTTCAGAGGTGCTTAGTTCTCATAATATCAATGTGGCAGACTCGTTAATGCAATACACTCAGTATTGGTATGTTGGTATTGTCGTGTTAGCAATGCTGTTTGCAGTTGTGTGCTTTACTATTTTTAAACTACGAGAGGCGTGTAATTTAGCCTCACCAGATTTATTTTTGGGAATACGTGGCTTATTTATTCCTAAGCAGATAAAACAACAATACGCTACTTTGATGGCAGTTCTTGGCTTTTTTGAGCGTGGCTCAAAAGACCGTTCAGCTTTACCCGAAATCATGCATTTAGAAAGCTGTCAATTACATGGACTGGCGATAAGTGATGAATTTGCATTTTTAGTAGAGCAAAAGCTGCGGCTATTAAATGACACGATTAAAGTCTATATCAACAAGCTCATTTACCTATTCACCGCTATTTTAGTTTTAATCATTTGCTTGTTTTTACAACAAGCATACAAACCTATTTTTATGATTGGAGAAATAGTATGAGGCATAAAGGATTTACACTCATTGAGTTAATGGTCGTTGTGGCTATTATAGGTATTTTGGCGTCTGTTGCATTGCCGCAATATAGTAAATACTTACAACGCAGTGAATTGGTTGACCCCTTGGCAATGGCGGCTGCAATTCGCGAAGACGTCACTGCTTTTTATTTAGAGCAAGGGCGATTTCCTGCAAATAATGAACAGGCAGGCGTACCCGCGAGTGAATTTTTAATTGGTAATCGCGTTACTGGGATCAGCGTAGATGGCGGCGCCATTCATATTAGCTTAGGTAACAAAGCTTCTGCGACTTTACAAAATACGGTACTTACATTTCGTCCTGCGGTTGTGATGGGGAGCCCAACAAGCCCGATTGCTTGGCTGTGTGGGTTTGATAAACCTGTTACTGGTATGCAAGCGATAGGGGAGAATAAAACCACAGTCCCTAAAGATATTTTGCCCTCTTCGTGTTTAAACATTAAGTTATAAATACCTCATTAATTAGGAAAGCAGATGCAATTAACGATTCATCAAATTGATGCATTCACTAGTGAATTATTCAAAGGTAACTATGCTGCGGTAATCGATGTTGAAGCGTGGCTCAGTGATGAGTTGATGCTAAAAATAGGCGCTGAGAATAATGTGTCTGAAACCGCGTTTACGTGCAAACAAGCCGATGGAAGCTTTGCAATACGTTGGTTTTCACCATTAATGGAAATTGATTTTTGCGGCCATGCCACACTTGCCGCCGCTTTTGTGTTGTGTGAACAGCATGATGTAAAGCAAGTAACGTTTCATGCACCTGCGGTAGGTGAGCTAATTATCAATAAAAATGATGATGCTAGCTTTACTATGACCTTCCCGAAGCAAGCACCGAGTGAGGCTGAGAATATACCTTCAGAGTTGTTTGATGGCTTGTCTATACAACCAATTAAGGTGTTGAAAAACCAGCAGGCTTACTTTGTTATTTATGAAAATGAGGACGATGTCGTTCACCTTAAAACAGACTCTAGTTTGCTCAAAACCTTATATCCGTTAGATGTAGTTGCGACGGCTAAAAGTACAGAATATGATTTTATCTCACGTTATTTTTGGCCTGCAAGTGGTGGCGATGAAGACTTTGTAACTGGCTCAATTCATACGGGTCTTGCGCCTTACTGGGCGCAGCAATTAGGTAAAAAGTCACTCAGCGCGTATCAAGCTTCAAGCCGGGGTGGACATATGCAATGTGATGTAGGTGATCATACAGTGACTTTAACAGGGCGGGCTGTACGCTATATGCAAGGCACCATTTATTTATAACCGCTATTAATAACAGCTATTTGGTGCTGCCTTGTGGAAGTTTAATGGTGATTTGCGCGCCATGTTCGGTATTTGCTAACTGTAGCTGGCCGTTGTGCTTTTGTATTATGTCGTTACATAGTGCGAGTCCAAGCCCGTTGCCGGTTTTTTTAGTGGTGTATAAAGGCTGGATTGCGTGCTCTAGATTAGCAAAGCCTGGGCCGTTGTCGGTCAGTTGCAGTATTTGTATATCGGCTTGGTGAAAGCAACGTAAGGTTATACATGCAGGACTGTGAGTGGCCTCAAATGTATTTTTAAATACATTAATTAACAGTTGCTCAATAAGTAGCTTATCAGCAAAGCATTGCGACTCGCCTGCAAAATTAAGTTGAATATTTTGCTCGGCAGCATTGAGAGTCGCCAAGGCTTTTAAATCAAAGTAGTGTGGCTTTGCTGCAGGCAAGCGGCTTAATTCTGAGTAGGCTTTTATAAACTGCAGCAGTGATTCACTGCGTGATTTTACTCGCGTTAATACTTGTCTTGTTTGTTTTTCATTTAGTGTTTCTGCACTTAGTAGTGTATCTGTCATAGATGCCATGGGGGTCAGCGAGTTATTTAACTCATGCGATAAAATACGAATTAAATCAGCTTGGGATTGACGTTTTGCATCTTGCAGTTGATTACCAATATAACTGGCGGTAATAAGTGTTTGTTTTGCATCATTGAGCGCAATACGTTGCACTTGCCAATTTTGATTTAATTTAGCATGACTACATTGTTTATCTTTAACTGTAAAACCGCATTCAGCCATACTCATACCCCGTAGTAGCGGCGTTTTAAGTTGCTGATACATCGGATGATTGAAGAAAATAAGCTGCTCTTGCTCGTTAAATAAGGCTACTGGGTGGGGCCAGTGTTGAAATAGCCCGCCGATCAAATGCGTTGATTGTGGTGCAGGCTTGTTAAATAGCGTTTCAATTTGTGCACCGAGAGCCGTCCATGGTGAGCTTGGATCTTTGTAACCTAAGCTAAGGTTACTTTGCCCTTGCTGTTTTGCATCAATGTAGGCTTGTAGCTGAGCAACAGGCGAAAAATAAGCGTTAAATAGCCTGTAGATACACATAATAAGCAGGTAACTAAGGCAAATAGCCAAAGTGGTAGTTAGCAGTACGTCTTGGCTGAATTGGTAAATCCAGCCTGTACTTGGCACAATAATAGCGCAAAAAATACCAGTGAACGTGCTAATTACCTTGGCTTTATGGCTCACTTTAAAGTTACTCATCAAACCCCTCTAGTTGGTATTTTTCCATCCGTCGGTACAGCGCATTACGTGAAATACCTAAACTTTTTGCCGCCGCAGTTATTTGTTGGTTATGCTGTTGTAGTACGTCAGTGATTCTTTGTTTTTCAAGCTCTTCAAGTGTGAGTTGTGGAATTAATTGGCTTTTACTTGTTTGGCTATCCAGCATTATATGGGCTAATTCGATGACACTCTGCGTGCAAATCAACATAGCGCGTTCTATTACATGGCTTAGCTCACGAATATTACCGGGCCAGCTATGGTTGCATAGCAGCTCTTCAACGCTTAGGGATAATGTGCAAGGCGACTTGTTATATTTACCAGCAAACTGATTAATAAAATGTGCGGCGAGTGGCAATATATCGTCTTTTCGTTCACGCAGAGCTGGGAGCGTGATCACAAAGGTGTTTAAGCGATAATATAAATCTTGGCGGAATTGCCCGTTTTTAATCGCGCTGGCTAAGTCTTGATTGGTTGCTGCAATTAGGCGTACGTTAACCTGCTCACTGTTGTTTGCGCCCAGTGGTGTGAATTCACCGGTTTCGAGTACTTGCAATAATTTAGGCTGTAAATGAAACGGTAAAGTGCCTATTTCATCCATAAATAAGGTGCCATTTTTGGCGCGGCTAAACGCACCAGTGCGGTCTTGCTTAGCGTCGGTAAACGCGCCTTTATGATGACCGAATAGCTCACTTTCAAATAAAGACTCTGCAACAGCACCCATATTTAGGCTCACAAAGGGGGCTTCACTGCGTGCGCTTAATTGGTGTATACGCTTGGCTAGTTGTGATTTACCCGTGCCGTTTTCTCCTAAAATTAATAAGTTAGCATCGGTAGGTGCAAGCTGTGTTATTAGGGTATTGAGCGATTGCATCGCGCTGGAGTATGCTATCCAATCACTTTGTGTCGGCTGCGTAGTAATAGGCTTAATGTGATTAGCTATTTGGCTGAGTAATTTTTCTTTTCGCCATGGTTTTTCAATAAAATCTTTAGCGCCAGTTTGTAACCCGGTTACTGCAAGTTCAATATTTGCCCATGCAGTCATTAGCATAACGGGAATATCCAATGGCGTGATTTGCTCTAGTAGTGCAAGACCTTCCTTTCCTGAAGTTGTATCACGGGTGAAGTTCATGTCCAGTAACACCAGCGCAGGCGTTAACCGACAGAGCAATTGCATGCATTGGCTTGGTCCATCAGCTTCAACCACACGATAGCCTGCCTGCTCTAAAAGTAGTGATAGGGCAAAGCGAATGTCATCGTCGTCATCAACAACTAAAATAGTGTGTGGGGTCATTGTGGTTGTAATGGCAGCGTATGCTGCCATCTCCTTAAAAGTTTATTGCTCTCTAAGCGCACGCATAGGGTCAGCATTAATAATACGCCATACTACCAAAACAATGGCAATAAAGACGATAGCAATCAATAAACTAGTGAATATTGTTAGTGCTTGCCAAGAAAATGCTGGCAACATAGGAATTGCTTTTTGTAGCGCTAAATAAAGACCGCAGGCGAGGGTAATAGCAATAGCTAGCGCACTCAGTAGTAAGCCATTAAAGCTTTTTAATGTTCGCTTCATTAGGTTAATACGGCTTGCGCCGGTTGCCATGCGTATTGCAAGTTCAAAGCGTTTTAATTCTGTAAAGCTCATCGCCATACCATTACTACCTACGGCTGCAAGTAGCAAAGTTAATAGAGATAACGCACTGATAAAATAAAACTGTACGCGCTGCGGCATTGTTTGTTCTGCCCAGCGCTCATCAAGTGTGCGTGCATCTACTTCAATCACTTGTGGGTGAGCATATTGAATCGCTTGCATAATGGCATGTTTGTCAAAGCTCTGCCCTGGTGGTAGCTGCATAGCAATATTGATCCCAAAATTAGCATTATCGTGCGAATAACTGTAAAGCATAGTCGGATAGCCCTGATCTTTTGCCATCATGGTGTAATTGTTTGCGATTACTCCAATAACTTGACGATTAGAAACTTTTTTACCTATTACCGATTCAATCGTGCCATCTGTGGACAATTGTTTGGCAAAGGTTTCGTTGATCAATGCCACAGGCTCTAAATTTTGATACTGCGTTTGAGTCATATTCTGCCCTGCTAGCAAATTGAGCTTATAGGTCTGTAAATAATCAGGCGCAATATTAATCGTCATATAGGTAAAGCGCTCTTGTGTTTGCTCATCCTCAGTCATATTTATGACGGTATTAAAACTAAAGGGTTCGCCTTGGCTTTGTAGTGGGGTGATATTTGGCTGCACTTGGAGGATTGCTTGCTCAAGTTGATTTTTTATTTCGAGCGCCCCCTGATAGCGTTGCTTAGTTTTTTGCTCTGCGGCCTCAGGATCTTGTGCGACTTGCGCTACTTTTTCCTCAATTTCAGCACTGTCTAAAATCGGATCATCGTTACTTTGTAGACGTACATTGGCTATTAGTGTATTTCCTGGCTCAAAACCTAAGTGAATATTTAGCTTATCGTAGGCGGTATTTGCCAGCATAGCGGTGCCCGTTAAAATAACCGCAGCGGAGCTTAACTGTGCAATAAATAACACGTGACTAAGACGGGTCACTTTACCTGCATTGACACCCTTATTACCGTTATTAAGGTTGCTAATTAGTTGTGTTTGATCAAACTGACGGGTTGATAAAAATGCAAAAAATAAATTTATCGTCAGTACAATTGCAACCGCAACAGCAATAGTTATTGCATCAATTTGCACTAGTTCAAGCATCGCGATATTACCACCACTGATGATAGGTAATAGCCTAATCAGCCAAGCTGCACCTAACAAACCTAATACTGCAGCGAGTAAAAAGGTGCTCAGGTTTTCTAAAAAGCTCATTACTAATAATTTGTTGCGTGATGCGCCCATACATAACTGTGTGGCAAATTCTTGTTCGCGTTGTTGGTAATGGGCAATAAATAGGTTTAGTAGGTTGAGGCTTGCCATTACGAGTAAGATGACCACAGTTGCTAATAAAAACAACAGCATGGTTTGCTGATCTTCCATCAGGTTATCGCGATATAAGGTTGCCGTGCTTTCTGGGGCCATGCTCTCAAACATTTGTTTCATAGGGCCAAGTTGTTCACCTTGGTCAAGATAATACTGCTGCCAAAAACTCTCCATGTCATCGGCCGTAAATACACGTTCGGTTTGGCGAAATAGGGGCTGCAGGCTGCCATCTATCGTCATTTGTGTAGGCATTGCTGCTTTTTCGGCTAAATCATAATAACGCCAAACTTGTTGAGTATATTTTTCATCGTTATCGGAATTAAACGATGAAAAGTCACTGATCACTCCGCGAATTTGCACCGATGTGGCGTCTATTTGTAATGTTTGACCTATTGCATTTACGTTTTTTTGAAATGCGCTTTGCCATAAACTCTCAGAGATCCACACAGAGTTTTGAGTATTTACTTTGTTTGGTTGTTCACCTAGTAGCAGGGTTCCTCCGACCATAGTCATAAAGTTATTACTGGCATCAAAACGTGACACTGGGTAATTCGTTTCATGCACTTTTACCGCACTTTCGTCAGCTTGGTATGCAGCAAACTGGCCGTATCCTTTGTATTGCTCAGCTAATAGTGCCAAGCGCTTAGCGGTAAACATAGAAACACGCATGTCTTGTGAAACCGCCATGGTACGGTTAATGACATACAGGCTGTTTTCGTCTTTTATATCAGGTAAAGGTTTAAAAATAAGATGGCTACTCATGGCGACAACAGCAAGCACCGCTGCCAACGTTAAACTTAACGTAAGTAGAATTGGCAGTGACAAGCGTGGCAATGTAAATAGCCGTAAAACACCGTGACGTAATGCGCGTAGATAAAAACTCATGCAACGGCCTCCTGATGTTCAACCAATACTTTACCATCAAATAAACGGATTTGACGCTGTGCCATTTGACTGTAACGTTCATCATGCGTCACCATAACAACGGTGGCACCTTGCTTGTTTAAATCAAGTAACAGTTGCATTACAGCATCGCCGTTTTGGCTATCTAAGTTACCGGTTGGTTCATCTACTAGCAGTAAGTCAGGGTTGCCTACTAATGCGCGAGCGATTGCAACGCGCTGCTGCTGTCCGCCAGATAACTGGTTTGGTTTATGATCTAAGCGTGCACTCATGTTTACCGCAGCTAGCTGTTTCTCCACTGCGGTTTTTATTTCTTTGCTAGATGTGCCGCGGTGCTCCAATGGCAATGCCACGTTTTCAAATACAGTGAGGCTATCAATTAAATTGAATGACTGAAATACATAGCCAATATGCTTGTTACGTACGCTAGAGCGTTGATCAACTTTAAGGCTATGTGTATCAATATTGGCTAATTGATAATGGCCATCAGTTGGCGTATCTAGCAGGCCTAATATACTGAGCAAGGTTGACTTTCCACAACCTGAAGCCCCTGAGATAGCGATGAATTCACCTTTATTGATAGTTAAAGATACATCTTGTAGGGCATGTGTTTTTACTTGGCCTTTACTGTACACTTTATTGATATTGTTAATTGTTACGAGTGCTGTCATGAGGTTTTCCTTAAAGTTTTGAAGTGTCTAGGGCCAAGTGGGTGTAAGTATGCCATTGGCTTAAATCATTTGTGATAATTTTTTCACCCGCAATAGCCCCGGTGGTAATTAACAGCTCAGAGCCTGTTAATTCGCCAAAGGTGATTTGCTGTTGTTGTAGTTGTGGTTGGTTGGGAATTTGTTTGTATAGTCGTTGTGCGCCAAGTGGTTTTAAACCGGGTTGCTGGCTCACATATAATGCATTCTCTTTGCGCTCAACGAATACCAATGCATTGACTGGTTGTGCTGGGCGTAGGTTTGAAGGTAATGGTTCGCTCAGATGTACTTCAGCTACAATAAAGCCATTTTCGACTACAGATGCCAGCTGTTTAACTGTGCCTTTTAGCGTGCCATTGGGATGCTTTAATTCAACCGTAGCACCAAGTTGGATACGCTCAGCAATACGTTGTGGGATATTCAGTCTTGCCATTAATTGTGTTTTTGAACCAACGCGCGCCATTGCTTGCCCTTGGTTTACCCGCTCTCCAAGTTCAATATCTAAACGTTGTAGGGTGCCTGCAATCCCAGCGGTGATAGTTAATGCCGCAACTTTGTTGCTGACTAAATCGACTTGTTTTTGTTGCTGTGTTAATAGAATTTTCTGTTGCTCAAGTTCTAACTTGTGCATTTCTTTTTGTTTTTCAAAGCGGTAATTTGCAAATTCTAGGCGTTTCTTAAGTTGATTGTGTTTAAGAATGGCACGCTCTAAATCAATTTTGGCAGCAATACCTTGATCCGATAGGCGCTGGTTTACGTCAACATCTAACTTAGCCCCTTGTATCTGACTATCAATATCAGCCAATTCGGCTTGGAAGGTTAATTGCTCGTTTTGTTTTTGAAATTTAAATGAGGCAAATTCAGAATGCATACGCTCAAGTTTGGCCTGTGATTCAAACAATTGCTGTTGTAAATCAGGATTAACTAACTTCGCGATAATAGTTGTTGCTTCTACATCAGCACCTGCTCGTAAATAAATCTCACCCACTTGCCCTGTTGCTGGTGCGCTGATCAGGCGCTCATAGCGCGATGCGTATTGACCATACACTGGCGTCATAATATCAATATCGCCTTGCTGTACAGTAACTACATTGAGCGTGTTAGCGCTAAGCTGTGGTGTGGTCGGTTTAATAGTGAAATAACCGATACATGTGACAGCCACAAGCGCTGCAATAATTAGCACAACTTTTAATGTGTTCGGTTTTGTTTTTTGGTCAATATTGATATTCATTATCTACTCATCATCTTGGTTGATACTGTAGTTAATGAAAGTTTGATGCCAAAATTAAATTTATTTATATTTCAATGGCTTGGTTGTTTTTGTGGTGTTTTTTAGTAGATGTGTGTTCGATATCGAACACGGCTGTGTTCGGTTTTGAATGCGCGTTACTCACCCCGGGCTTAGTAAACAGGCTTGGGGTGAGTAATCAGAGTGTCAGTTAAGTAGGCTTAAAAGCGGTAGCGGATTTTTGCGACAAAATTATCGCCAGTGCGCTCTCCCCAACCTTCACTAAATAACTCCAAGTTAGCTTGATTTAGGTCATTCACCGAACGTCCGCCTCGGCTGTAGACTAAAAATATATTTGATAGTGGCGACAGCTCATAACGATAGCGAATTTGCAGGCGAGTGGTAGAGCGCGAGAAGTCATTGGCTACCGCATTGCTAGCGTATAAGTCGCCGTTACTATTAATACGCTGTGCTTGGCCATCTGTACCTGTGGCACTGATCCACTGAAAGCGTACTCTCAGTTCTTGTTTATCATCAATAGTGGCATCAAAATCAATGCTGTTATTAAGCTCTTTAAAGTTATAGCGAGCCAGTTGATTATCTATCCACAGTAAACTGTCTTTTTCCTGTTCAGCCCACAAGCTCCAAGATATACGATAATTATCAGTGAAGTAATAACTGGGATGGTAATGTAAGCTGGTGGCTTGGCCGTCAGAAAAAGTGTCTTCATACCCTAAACCAATATGGTGGCGAAACTTGTTTTGATTACCAAAGTTATATTCAGTAAAAAATTCGTAACCTGACTCGGTATTGAATATACCATTGCCACGACTAGTACGGTCATCTTTACCTGAGGTGATATATTCAGCGCGCCAAAACAAAAATGAGGTATCTTTGTATTCTTCATTACCGCTGAGAAATATAAAGCTTTTTAGATGATCGCCTTGGCTGTTGTAATCAACTCGCGCAGCAAGTTCAACACGGCGCTGCTTTAATGAATCATCGGCACTAAAGTCTGTAAAATAACGCTCATTAGAGTAGTAAATACGCTGTAAATCATTGCGCGATAAAAAGCCTAGATCGTTAACGTCATAATCATCAGTGTAGCGCGTTAAATTAAGTCGTTGCTGCCAGTTATCATTAAATTTATGCACCACATTAAACCATGCGCCTTGGCCTTGTGTGTCAGGCTCTTGTGTGTGTTTATTATCAATAAAACTGCCGCTGAACTGACCCTGTATTTGTATGCTGTCACTGACATCTGTTCTAAAATCAATAGTATGTACTTGCGCTTCTCGCCCTTCGCTGGCTCTATCTGCGTAAGTGGCTAAATAACCAACTTGTGCTTTTGCGAACTTATATTGACCTCTGGCTGTAGCAAAACGACTTGCGTCTAAACCGCTGTGAGTATCGTCTTCGATAACCATCATGGCACCAAAATCTATGTTTTGACCATTGCGGGTGTATTTTACTGCAGCATCAATATCGCCATCAACACCAATGCGCCGTGTATGCACTAATCGCAACCCTGCATTACCTTGCAAGTCGAACAGTGACTGGTTTTCAGTGAAGAAAGAGCGACGTTCGGCAAAGAATGTTTCAAATGGTGAAAAGTTAACGACGAGGTTATCAGATTCAACTTGGCCAAAATCAGGGTTTAGCGCCACGCTTAATTGCTGGCTCGCATCTGGTCGCCAAAATATATCAAGACTCAGATTGCTGCTATTTTTGCTGTTCAACATATCTCGTTGATACATTGCGGAGCCGAATATTTCCAGTGATGAACTGGCAAAATTATCAACGCTAACAGTACCAAACTCGCGGATAAAATCAGGTTGCTCACGAGATGTAGGCACTTGGCTGTAGCTACTGTCAGATTTGACGTCGTGACGACGGACAAAAAGGCCAAGCTGACGTTGTGCGCTGCTTGCTTGTGCCATGGGGGCAACTGACCAAGGGATTAAATATTCAGCAGTCCAGCTGTTATCAGTTTGTGTGGTTTTACCAAACCACGTACCGTCCCAGTCGCTTTTAAAGCTATTATTGTTTTGCCAAATGCCATCACGCATTGAGCCGCCGTTGCCAAGAATAAAGCCATAAGCGGTATTTTTACTGTTGTCAAAATCAATGATGAGTTCAATATAGTCACTTTCAAGATTGCTATCGCGGGCTGTACGCATGGCTGTTTGCTGTGTTTTAGGTTGCTGAGCAATGACTGCAACGTGAATGCCTTCTTCACTCGTAAAGTATTTCACTTCAGAGGCAACTGGCGCAGCCGCAAGACTAAAAGGTCTAATTGTTTTATCTAATACTAATGTGTGCGCTGTTTGCCACTGCACTTCATTTAATTGGCCGTCAACTTCCATTGCGCTAGTGTGTTGAGAAAAAAGGCTAATAGAGCAGGCGAGTGCTAAGGGGGCGAGGCTAAAATGAATTTTATTTTTTTGCAACCAAGTTTGGGGGAACCGAGACAAACCAGTCATAACTATTCCTGTCATTTAATTACCGAGTATTTACTGGCGCGTAAGTGAAAGTAATGTTGTTAGGTTGATTTACGCATAAATATCAATAATTTGGTGTTATAAAAAGACCGTACTTTTTTATATTGATCAAGACGATCATATAATAAAAGTACGGTCTAACGACTTATGCTTCTAGTGCTTTACTAATTAAGCGGTCTATATACTTTTTATGTGCTTTAGTTGCCGTATCTGCTCCCCACGCAGTGCTGAGATCAGCAATTTGGGTTAGTTGATAAAGTGCGGCTGTTTTAGCTAGGTTATCGTGCTTGCTTGTCTTGCCCAGTCCGGCAATAGCAATTAGCTGATTTACATATTCAATTTGTAAATTGTGGCTGATTGAGTTCGCTCGTTTACTATCGACAAAAATGCTGGCTGATAACTCTTCCATAAATTGACTAAGGCTGTATTGGTTACCATAAAGTGCGGTGTCTGAAATACGCTGCATTACAGCAGGGTGTAGCAGCTGCGATAACACTGATTTTTGCATGCCTAAAATCATTTTATGCGGTTTAGGATCTTCATTTTTACCGTAATGATTAAAACCACGACGCTGCTGTTGCATGTAGCTATAAAGTGGCTTCATGCTAGTTAGCACGTCCGGTGCAAATACGTTTTTAGCTAAAATTTGCATCGCTTGCTGTTGGCGTTCAAGTGGCACTGGTGTATAAGGTGCAACCGCCTCATTCCCACCTACTACAGCACGCTCTACATACACACCACCAATTTGACGAGAAATCACATTAGCTTGTGTTCTGTATTGACCAAACAAGCTGTTTGCCGAGATTAGCAGTTGTTGATGCGATTCACCTTCAATACGGGCTTTATCTTTAAGTTCAGTAAACAGCTTATTGATTAGTGCCATTCTGTCTGCGCCATATGCTGCAGGATTAGACGACATATCACCAATCATAACGCGTGGGTCAATATGGCGACCTGGCGCACGCATATCATCAGCATCATTACCAAAGGCAAGTTTGTGTTCTGTTGAGCGGGCTAAGATGGCTTCTAGACGTTGTTGTTCAGCAGTATTGTCTGGTTTAGCTTGGCTGTAACCAAATTCTATGGCCCAATCATCATAAGGACCAGGCTTAGTTTGGAAAATGTCACCTTGTGTCATGCCAATTGGTGCGATATTAGCTGGGGCATAATCCATAACAGAACCCGTCACGATCCCTTGCGTTTTTGTTTTGTCATGTACGTCTTTTTCATTCCACAATATAGATGACTTCATGTTGTGGTTAAGGCCCAGTGTGTGGCCGACTTCATGTAAAACTAACTGTGTAAGACCCTGGCGCAAAATTTCTTTATCTTCAATGCTGGCACCTGTTGATAGGCTATTTGCAAGCATCATATTTTGTTGAATTTCATGACCAAGAGAGCAGTTTAGTTCACCGGTATTTGCATGTTCATTACTGTGGCTCATAGTGCCTTGAGTAAAGAGCGTGTCGTAAATCCAGCGGTTTTTCATAAACACAAACTCAAGCATGATGTCTGAGCCGAGGATTTCGCCGGTTAACGGGTTTGCAAGTGCAGGGCCGTAACCACCAAATGGAGGCTTAGGTGATGAAGTCCAACGTAGTACGTTATAATTTATATCGCCCGCATCCCAATCAGCATCATCTGGTTGTATTTTTACTACGATGGCATTTTTAATTCCCGCTTTTTCAAACGATGTATTCCATGCAAGCGTTGCCTTTGCAATGGTATCACGCCATTCAACTGGTGTGGTATTTTCAATCCACCATGTGATCGGTTTTACTGGCTCTGATAATGCGGCGCTTGGATCTTTTTTCTGTAAATCCCAGCGTTTTATCACATCTTTATATGGTGCCCAATCTGGCGAAGTCATTTGATCAAATTGGTTAGTAAAGTAACCAATGCGAGCATCATCAATACGCGGTTGATAGTTATTGTCAGGTAAAGCTACAAATGAATGTTGTACTTTTACAGATACATTGCGAGGGTCGCTAACGGCGCTTGAGCCACGAACACTTGGGTTAGCATTTTCAAATACATAATCTACAACAACATCTAAGTTATTAGCATAAGGGCGTTGTTTTATAATGCGCGATTTTTTATCACTTAATTTGCCGACTTTAAAACGTTTTTTAGCGTTTTTGTCGTTTGGGTTTGGCCATGGAGATACTTTATGTAGCGCTTCGCTTAGAAAAAGCTTATCTACATTAAAAGCGATTTTGCCTTCTTCTTGTTTTTCAATTTTAATACTAGCGAGTACCGCTTCACTGATATTGGCATCGGCTGCTTTTGCAATTGCGCTGTTTTCATCAAACTGGTAGCGCGGTGTTTTACTAATAATATCAATACGGTCAAAGTACTTTCTAAATTCAATTAGCTTGGTTTCACGGTATGCGCCACGAAAATGCCCAGCATCAGTCACGCCATCAACAGTATGTGCGAAATACACAAATGGCGTATCAAGTTGCGACTCGTTAATCACCATTAAGTGAGCGCCAGTTTTTTCATCTTGGTATAAGCTAAAAATACCAGCGAATTCAGTTTTGTTTTTAATTAATTCAGCAATAGTTTTACTTTTTTTGTCATCTTTTTTATCGGCAGCTAATGTGTGGCCGCTGGTTGCTAATGCTAAGCTCAGTGCTAATGTGAGTGTAGTTAATTTCATTTTTATATTTCATTCAGCTTGTAAAAAATTTAGGTAATAGTACCGAATAAAATTAATGAAAAAAGAGAACCGCGATGAATGCTGTTACGTTCAATGTAATGTGTTGATTTTAATGTTTATTTTATTGTAACAAAATGTTCAAAAAATGATTTCTAAAAGATAAACAGAGTAAAATATAAGCGTTCCTGTTTTGGTACATAAATTGTAACAGTTGCTTACAAATGTCACGTTAATGTTTCATTTAGCTCTGTTATTATACTGTCAGTGAAATTTTAAGGGGAATAATAATAATGCGTACAGGTATATTGAAATGGATACTTCCTTTTGTCGCACTAGGCATAGGTATTGTCGGCTTTGTGGGAATAAATGCAATCGCACAAGAGCCAGATAAGAAAGAAATCGTAGATACACGACCCACTGTAAAAGTTGAGCCTGTCTCGGCTAACAATCACCAAGTGGTTATTAATAGCTATGGCGAAGTTAAGCCACTTGAAAGCACACGCCTTTCTGCACAAGTGTCGGGAGAAGTGGTGAGTTGGCATCCAAACTTTGTTGCAGGTGGCATAGTTGCCCGCGGTGAAACATTGTTTAGCATCGAAAAAGATAACTACGAAGCAGCCTTATTACAGGCGGAAGCAGAACTGGCCCAAGCGCAATCGAAACTAATTGAAGAGCAGGCGCAAGCTAAAGTTGCAGCTGATGAAGCAAAGCGTTTTCCTGGTAAAGTGCGTACCGCATTATTTTTACGTGAACCACAAGTATTAAGTGCCCAAGCATCTGTTAAATCAGCTCAAGCTCGTTTAAAGCGAGCGCAACGTGATTTAGATAATTGTGATGTAACAGCCCCTTATGACGCACTTATTGTTAGCCGTGATATTGGTGTTGGCCAATATATTAATATGGGTTCTCAAATTGGAGAATTAAATAATATCGAACAAGCAGAAATCATCATTCCTATCGCTGGTTTTGATAATGTATTTTTACCTGAGCGCGTAAAAGGTATTACAGCAACAGTGATTAAAACAGGTTTACATGGTTTTACTCGCCAAGCAGTAATAGATCGAGATCTTGGTGTGATTGATAACGCAACGCGTATGAGTAGTTTAGTGGTGCGTATTGATGACCCATATGGCCTTACAAATAAACAACCAGCAATTAAATTTGGCAGTTATGTACAAGTAAATTTTGCAGGGACGATGTTGCAGAATATTTATCGTTTACCGCAAGAGCTGGTTAATAATCAAACTGTATGGATTGTAAATGAAGAGCAGCAATTAGAGTCACGTACAGTGAAAGTAATTCGCGAAGAGGGTGAATACTTTTATATCAGCGATGGATTAGAAGCGGATGATCAACTTGTTGTTACTTTACCTGAGTACCCACAAAAGGGTATGGCAGTAAAAGTTGCGGGTGTTCCAGACGTTAAAAAAAGTGATGCGCTAGATAGTGCAGCCACAGAAAAATTATAAAAGGGTGACTGCGTTATGAATAACACTGAATTACCCAGCTCAGATCAACCAAGTGTTGATCCTGTAAGCAAAGAGAAGCAAACAGGTATAATTGCCTACTTTGCGAATAACTCCGTTGCCGCAAATTTAATGATGTTTTTTATCATTTTGATGGGTGTTATAAGCTTTTTTACGATGCAACGCCAGATGTTCCCAAACGTTGAAATCAATTATATTTCTATTAATGCCAATTACCCGGGGGCGTCGCCTCAGGAAATGGAAGAAAGTATCTTAATTAAGATTGAAGAGTCTTTAAAGGATATTACCGAAATCAAAAAAGGTGTCTATCGCTCATTTCGTAATGGCGGTAGCGCGCAATTAGAAATAAATACTGATGCTGAATTAAGTGAAGTGCTTGATAAAGTTAAGTTGCGCGTAGATGGTATTGCAACTTTTCCTGCAGGAATGGAGCCGGTCACCATAAGTCAAATAGAATTCCGCCAAGATGTGATTGGTATGACTTTAGTTGCTGACTTACCATTGAGCGAGCTTAAGCCCATTGCCAATCGTATTGAAAGCGAATTACTGCAGTTATCAAATGTGTCGTTGGTTGTTAATGATGTACCGCTTGATGAAATTGCGATTGAAATCGAACCTGACACATTGCGCCAGTATAATTTAACGTTAACTGACGTCGCAGGTGCGATACGTCGTTATTCAGCTAATTTTTCAGCTGGGCAGTTAAAAACAGACTCGGGTGTTATTTCAGTACGAGTTGAAAACCAATTTTATTCAGGTGAAGAGTTCCGTCAGATCCCCGTTAAAATAGGTGAAAATGGTGCTAAAGTATTACTGCAAGATATTGCAGTAATAAAAGACCAATTTACTGAAGGCGAACGTTACTTTAAGTTTAACGGTGAAAATGCAGTTTACTTATCAGTAAAGGCAACCGAAGATCAAAATATGATCCCAGTTGCAGAGTCTGTAAAAGCGTATATTGATCAAAAAAATAAAAATCTTCCATTAGGTGTTCGACTAGAGCCGTTAATGGATATGACCTACTACCTAAATGCCCGCCTAGACATGATGCTATCCAATTTATTGCAAGGAGCGGTATTGGTCGCGATTATGTTATCAATATTTTTGCGCTTTAAATTGGCGTTATGGGTAATGATTGGTTTGCCAGTTTGCTTCCTTGGCGCGATGATGATGATGCCATTATTTGGTGTGACCATAAATATTATTTCACTCTTTGCCTTTATAATGGTGCTAGGGATTGTGGTGGACGACGCCATTGTCATCGGTGAAAGTGCCTACACTGAAATAGAGAAAAAAGGTGGTGGTGTAGTTAATGTAGTCAACGGCGCAAAACGTGTGGCGACCCCTGCAACTTTTGGCGTTTTAACAACCATTGCAGTATTTGCCCCGTTTACGTTATCAAGTGGTCCTGAGAGTGCTTTCTTTTATGGTATCGCCGTCATTGTGATTTTATGTTTAATATTTAGTTTGATCGAATCAAAGCTAATATTGCCAGCGCATATTGCACACACGAACTTTCCGCCTATCGATCCGAATGGTTGGCGAGCGCGTTTTAATAATCGCTTTTTTGGTTTTGTAAATGGCCCTTATAAGCGCTTTGTTGTGCGCTGTGTTGAGTGGCGTTGGGTGGTACTGTTTGGTTTTATCGGGATGTTAATTTTTACCTTTGGATTAATTTCATCAAACCAAGTACGCATGGTTCCTACACCAAAAGTACCGCACGATTTTCCACAAATTAACCTAGAGATGAACGATAACGCTTCTGATATTCAAACGATTACTGCTATTCGTGAAATCGAAGCCATGGTACTTGAAGTTGATAAACAAACTGAGCGTGAGTTTGGCCAAAAGATTGTTCGTGACGTATTAGTATTTAATCAAGGTCGTACTGAAGCCCAGTTACTTGCACCGTTGGTTGAAGAAGATTTACGCCCATACAATGCGTTTGAGCTTTCACGTCGCTGGCGTGATGCTATGCCAAATATTGCCGGTGTAAAATCACTCACAATCCAAGATGACGTTAATGGTGGCGGTGGTGATGGTGAGTTTGGTTATCTATTATTTGGTTCTGATATCAACACTCTTAATGAAGCCGGGCGTCGCTTTATTCAATTATTGCAACAACAAGAGGGATTGTTTGATATCAGCTCAACCATTGACCCTGCGAGCAAAGAAGTGCAAATGAGCTTAAAGCCAGTTGCCTATGATTTAGGCTTGGATTTAGCATCGATCGCTAATCAAGTTGGGGCGAGTTTTTATGGTGGTGAAGCGCAGCGTGTTATTCGCGGTGGTGAAGAAGTACGTGTAATGGTGCGTTACCCAAAACTCACACGCGAAGCTTTTTCATCACTTAAGCATGCCGTGATCACAACTCCGCAAGGCCGAGAAGTATTACTTGGTGATGTGGTTGAGCTTACAGAAAAGCCAGGTATCAGCTATATTCGCCGCGAAGGTGGTTACCGTACAGTATACATATATGGCAGCATCGACGAAGAAGTGATAGAGCCAAACGAAGTGGTTAAGCAAGTGAAAGAAAACCTACTACCGCAGCTTAAAGAAGAATACCCAAGTGTTAAGTCTGAGCTAGGTGGTGCTATAGAGGAACAACAAGCACAAGCTAATGAGCAGATCATGTTCTTTATTGGTGGCATGTTCTTAGTTTATATTTTGTTAGCGGTTCCACTAAAAAGTTACGCACAGCCTCTTATCGTAATGTCGGTTATTCCGTTTAGTTTAACGGGAGCAATTTGGGGTCATTACTGGTTTGGTTTAGATATTAGCTTAATGTCAGGTTTTGGCTTAATTGCTGCCGCAGGTGTTGTGATCAATGATTCATTAGTTATGACTGACTTTGTAAACCAAGCGCGTCGTGCTGGAGTGAGTATTAAAGATGCTGTAATTGAAGCGGGTTGTGCGCGCTTTAGGCCTATTTTACTTACTTCAATTACTACGTTTGCTGGTGTATTACCGATTATGTTTGAAACCAGTTTACAGGCTAAATTCGTAATACCAATGGCGGTTGCTCTTGGTTTTGCTGTTATGTTTGCAACCCTGATTACACTCTTATTAGTACCGTGTTTGTACATTATAATGAGTGACGTAGGTGGCGTATTTAGAGGCCTATTTAGAAAAATAAAAGGCCTATTTTCACGTAGGAAACAACTTGCCTAAAGAAAAACAACTCAAATCTAATGAGTTATAAAAGCCAGTGCATTACGCACTGGCTTTTTGCTTTTTAAATCGATACTCAGACCACCTTTAACAGTCGGTTTTTAATTTTTATAGGTGTTAAGGGTTGGTTTTTTATTTTTAGTACATTCTTTTGTTTGATTTGTGCTGCAGCTCACTTTATAATCCACCTGTATTGGCAAACTAATCGAAAGGTTAGGACGCAAAGTTTCCGGTCTAAGGTTTTAGCGTGCTAAAACTAAGATAGCGGGGCCGTCGCACGGCGTTATTACACCCTCACTGTGTGCCATTTGTCCTAAAAGTAATAAAAAAGTATTTATTTTATCCGTCAAATGATGGATAGTACCTATTAGTGATTCTTAAGGTGTTGCTTTGTTTATGCATACGTCATTGGCTTGCGGAAAATGGATGCCAATTGGTTGCTTAAATCACCATACCCAATTATTTGTGGGTGATAGGGTGACGGTAACCTTTTTTGACATGCAAGGAGAGCTAGTCGGTTTATCATTTAACTACCAAATCACCAGCGCTGAGCAGGGTGAACCACACAGTTGGCCGCGTTTTATTGCCGAATACATTAATACACATATACCGCTAGTTGAAGCAGGTAAAATGACCGAACAAGGGCTAATCGTTGCCTATCGGTCAAATCAAATTTACGCCCTTGAGGGGTGTGGAATTGAACGTGCTGAAATAACGTTTCATTGCATTGCAAAGTGCGATGATATAAAAACAGACAAACCAGCATATGATTATGTTTACCCAGAAAAAAGTAATGACTATAATGCCGGCGTTAAAGTATTACAGCCAAAAACAGGTTTAATTTATAAATGTAAGCCTTGGCCTTTCAGTCAATTTTGCAAAGTTAAAGAAGAAAATAACCCACTTTATGAGCCTGGTGTTGGCCAAAGTTGGAATTTAGCTTGGCAGCAAGTTTCCCCCTAATGCTATTTGGCATTCTTTGGCCCACTCATTGAGTGGGCTTTTTTATGCGCATTTAAAAATTATGGTAGACTCAGATTCTCAAAATTTTTTATTGGTTTTTCTGTGGCTCAATCAAACTTATCGTTGTCTGTACTTTCAAATGCGCCGGTTGCACATAAGCAGCCGCATGCTTTAACAACACATCAAAAAACACGAATTGATGATTACTATTGGATGCGTGATGATGATCGCTCTGAGCCTGCGATACTTAAACATTTAGAAGCCGAAAATAATTATTGCGATCAGCAACTCGCAAAAATTAAGCCTTTTCAAACACAATTGTTTGAGGAGCTAAAAGGGCGAATTGTTAAAGATGACAATACCTACCCGGTAAAAGATGGCGAGTATTGGTACCACAGTGAAGTACGTGGCGATGACGAATACTCTCGCCATTACCGTAGTCGTTCAATGACTACGGCAGATAAACAATTGCTATTAGATGTAAACCTACTTGCTGAAGGTTTTGAATTTTACGAGTTAGGCGAGGTGGCGATTAGCCCAAATGAACAACTACTTGCTTACTCTGAAGATACCGATGGTCGTCGTATTTATGTGGTTAAATTTAAAAAAATTGATAGCGATGGTTTGCTTGAGGATGTATTAGAAAACACCGAAGGCCAAGTTGTTTGGGCGAACGACAATAAAACTGTTTTTTATGTTAAGAAAGATCTGAAAACCTTGTTGGGTTATCAGGTTTATCGCCATATATTAGGTACACCACAATCTGACGACGTATTAGTGTATGAAGAACAAGATCGCAGCTTTTTTATGGGGTTAGGTAAAAGTCGCGATGAAAGCTTAATTATTATTGATTTAGCGACCACTGAAACTAATGATATGTGGGTGTTAGATGCTAATCAGCCTTGGGCCGAATTTGCTCAGTTGATGCCGCGTGAAGAAAGTCATGAATTTGATATCGATAAACTTGATGACACATTTTATATTGTTACTAATTGGCAGGCAAAAAACTTTCGTTTAATGACGGCAACCGCCACCACTATTGCGGATAAGATGCAGTGGCTTGAGCACACGCCCCATCGTGCAGAGGTACTTTTAGAAGGTGTTGAAATATTTAACGATTTTTTAGTGCTGACTGAGCGCGAGCAAGGACAAACGCGTTTTATTGTTATTAATAAACAACAGCAACGAATGACGTTAGAATTTGATGACCCTTGTTACTATGCCGCTATAGCAATGAACCCAGAGCATGATTCGCACGTGGCACGTATTTATTATTCAAGCCTGACAACACCGGGTTCGCTGTATGAAGTAGATTTAAATAACGGTAAAAAGGCCTTATTAAAACAACAGCAAGTCTTAGGTGACTTCGATCCTGAAAATTACGCCTCAGAACGATTAATGATAACAGCACGTGATGGCGTAAAAGTACCCATATCCCTAGTGTATCGTAAAGACACATTTAATAAAGATGGAACCAATCCACTTTTTCAATATGGTTATGGTGCGTATGGTTACACCATAGATCCTAGCTTTTCGAGCACTTCACTTAGTTTGCTAGATCGTGGGTTTGTATATGCAATAGCCCATGTGCGTGGCAGCGAAATGCTGGGGCGAGATTGGTATGAACAAGGTAAAAAAGAGCATAAGCAAAATAGTTTTAATGACTTTGTTGATGCAACTAACGCATTGGTAGCTCAAGGTTATGGAGCACAAGATAAGGTTTTTGCCTCAGGTGGTAGTGCAGGTGGTTTATTAATGGGAGCCGTCGTTAATCAAGCACCAGAGCTTTACTTAGGGGTTGGTTGCCACGTGCCATTTTTAGATGTGCTGACAACTATGCTTGACGAATCAATCCCTTTGACCACCAACGAATACGATGAATGGGGAAATCCAAATGACCTTGACTATTATAATGTGATTGATAAATACTCGCCGTATGACAATATAAAGGCACAAGCATACCCAAACATATTGGTCACGACAGGATTGCATGATTCTCAGGTTCAATACTGGGAGCCAATGAAGTGGGTGGCTAAAATGCGAGAATACAAAACAGATGATAATATTTTAGTATTTAAAACGGATATGGATGCAGGCCATGGTGGTGCATCTGGACGCTTTAAAAGCTTAGAAGAAAAAGCGCTGGAAATGGCATTTTTTATTAGCTTAGCTAAGTAATGGATTAAAATTTAACTACCATATGAGGTACTAAAATGTTTGGCGCGCATGGTAATTGGCAATACTCCATTGAACCTCCAATGATTTATATTAAAATCAGTGGATGCTTTAATCGTGAAGGTGTGATTGCGTTCACTAAAGAAGTGTTTGATGACCTAGCCAAGTTACCACCTAATTCAATAGAGCATGCAGTTATTAATTTAGCAGACTTTGAATTAGTAACGGCCGATAGCTTGGAGGTCGCCCAGGCGTATTTTCATGGTGTAAAAGCGCGAGGCTATAAGCAAGTTGATTATATTCAACCAAACTTAATAGCTCAAAGCCTGCTTGAGAACATTTGGCGTGAAAGTGGTATGGATGTACGGTATCACGCTAGCTTGCAACAATATACGCAGCAATATCCAGAGCATATTTATGTAAAAAACTGGCTTTAATTAAGCGGTTTGTAATATCGTCGCTAAGCTATTTTTATAACGCCTTGAGAGATTGAGTTGCACGCCATTTTTTAGTTTTAGCTTATAGTCACCACTATCGGTGGCTGTCAGCTCAGAAATAACAGCTTGCTTTACCAGTGTTGAACGATGAATTCTAATAAACCCCGCAGGAGCGAGCTGTTGCTCAATATTCTTCATCGTTTCACGGTGTAATACAGCGGCATCTTGTTGCCAAAAATGCAGCTCGACATAATTTCCTGCGCCATTAATCCAAATAATGTCGTCTATTTCAATGAGTCTCACTTTCCCAACATCTTTAACTATTAGGTGTGAATTTACCAGTGGTTTTGTAAGCTGATGTGCTTGCTCCATCGCACTTGCTAAAGGGCATAGATGGATAAGTTTTTCAAAACACTTATTTAGCCGTGAAATAGGGCTATGTGTAGTAATAAAATCGACGGCACCTATCTCAAAAGCTAAAGTCGCGAGCTTTGGATCGTCAGCAATAATAACTAATTTAGCGTTTTTACTCAGGTCAACAAGTTGGATCAGTAGGGTCGGTTGTGGTGCCTCGGATAGTTGCAGCAATATGACATTAAATTGGCTTGTATCAAGTTTATCTAATTGCTCTAAGGTTGTTGATGTGTGGGAATAAAAATGCCTATTGCCATCAAGCTGTATATCAAGCAGAGCATTGAATTCTTCATCGTTAATGAGTGTTAAGGCATTAAAGTAAGCAGTAAACATTTGATATACTCATATATATTTAACAAAGAAGACCTGAATTGTCCCAATTTCATTCATATTAAATTTAAAATGTTAATTTTGTTGTATGTGTTTTATTGCTCGATCACATCAAACCCGCCTGTTGCACCACCAACTATGCGATTGACGTAATAACGATAGAGTGAATTTTTTTATTTCCTTAGTGTTATCGCTTAGTAACATTTTCGTTACTTAGAAAAACGATAATTCAGGGGAATTAATATGAACAAAAAAAGAAAGATGCAAAATCGAACATTTACGTTTTCAGCATTAAGCTTAGCGCTTAGTGGTTCGCTATTAGCAGGATTGCCTTTAAACCTTGCAGCAGCTGAAGATGATGTTAAATCTGTTGAGCGTATCCAGGTGACTGGTTCACGTATTCGTTCTGCTGAAGCGATGTCTTCAGCGCCTATTCAAGTTGTTGATAGTGCTGCGATTGACTCTTCAGGCTCATTAAACATTCAAGACTTACTACTTGAAAACCCAGCTTTCGGTTCTCCGGCAATAAGTCGCACAAATTCAAATTTTAATACATCAAGTGCAGGCGTGGCGACGGTTGATTTACGAAATTTAGGATCAGAACGAACCTTAGTTTTAGTCAATGGTCGACGCTATGTGTCTGGTGTTCCAGGAAGCTCTGCGGTTGATTTAAACAGCATTCCGAGCCAATTTATCGAACGAGTCGAAATCATGACCGGTGGTGCATCATCTGTTTATGGCTCTGATGCAGTAGCCGGTGTTGTTAATTTTGTACTAAAAGATGATTTTGAAGGCATTGAGTTTGAAGGTCAATTTGGTGAGTCAAAAGAGGGGGATGATCAGTCTCGGCAATTTTCATTTACTTCGGGCTTAAGTAGCAATGATGGTAGAGGCAATGCTATGTTTCATTTAGGCTACTCAGATCAAGGTGCTGTTTTTTCTCGAGATCGTGAGCGTTCATCTGTGGATCAGATTGCTCAAATTGCCTTTGAGAATAGAGAAACAGGCCAAGCGAGTGATATTTTTGAAGCTGTTCGTCCGTTCTTCTCATCATTCCCGCCGCAAGGTCGTTTTGATGCTGGAGATTCTCGTTTTACTTATGACCCGAGTAATAATTTACAAAATGGCTTTAGCACGAATGGTAACGACACCATAGGACCTGATGGTTTTAACCGAAATGGCGTACGTACCATCGCAATTCCTACAGAGCGTTATTTATTTGCCTCCAATGGCAGCTATGAGTTATCAGATAAGCATAGCTTCTTTTTTGAAGGAACTTATGCGTCAAGCACAACTAACTCAGAGCTAGAACCATTCCCATTTGCTTCAGATGATATTTATGCCAATGGTAGAGTGCCTATTGAATTTTTAGTTCAAGATGAAGTATTACGCAATGCCTATGTGCCAGATGATATTTATAACGCAGCAACAGACACCGACGGTGATGGCTTTAAAGATATTTTCTTTGCTAAGCGCCTAAGTGATATTGGCAATCGTGGGGCAAAAGCTGAGCGAGATACATTTAGGTTAGCAATCGGTTTTGAAGGTGAAATTAACGATAGCTGGTTTTACGATACCTATTATGTTTACGGAAAAACAAAAGAGTCGCAAGTATCAAGTGGCTTAGTTAATGTGCAAAGTTTTCGCCGAGGTTTAGAGGCGGTTAATGATCGTTTTGATTTGGATGGAGATGGTATTACCAATGAGGCAATTTGTATCGATGCCACTGCGCGGGGCTTTAATTGCGCCCCGGTAAATATTTTTGGTTTTAATTCATTGTCGCAAAGCGCGATTGATTTTGTACGCGCACCAAGCATGCTATCAACTTCAGTCGAACAAGAAATTATAGGGGGAAATATCACTGGTGATTTATATGAATTACCAGCAGGCATGGTAGGAATTGCAGCGGGTTTTGAATACCGCGAAGAATTTTCACGTAGTGAGTTTGATGCGCTTCAGCAGGCTGGGTTAAATGCGGGCAATGCAATTCCAGCTACAGAAGGAGCATTTGATGTTACAGAGTATTACCTGGAAGCAAATATACCATTACTTGAAACAGTAACCATGAATGCAGCTATTCGACTTTCTGACTATTCAACTGTCGGTAATACAGAAAGTTGGAACGTGGGACTTGATTGGGCTGTTATTGATGGTCTTCGTGTACGTGCCACACGAGCTCGTTCAACACGGGCTCCAAACATTAATGAATTGTTTTCGCCGCCTTCACAAACATTTCCTAGTGGTTTAACTGATCCATGTGTAGGAGTTGGGGGGAGCGGTGGTGGTGCTGCCGAAGCCGCATGTCGAGCTGATGCAGGTGTAGCAAATAATATAGCGCAAAATGGGGTATTTACACTTAACCAATCTGACCTTCAAGGTATTAGTGGTTTTAACCGTGGTAATCCAGAATTAAAAGAAGAGGTTGGTAATTCTGTTACAGTGGGTGTTGTGTTTACTCCTGAGGACTTAATTTCTGGTCTGGATATTACTATTGACTATTTTGATATCGAAATCGATGATGCAATAGTAGCTACACCACGTCAGTTTATTCTTTCACAATGCTATGGCGGCGATGAAAGTTTCTGTAACTTTATTACACGTCGTAGTTCTGCGGCGGGTAATAACAGTGCTGGTTCATTAGAGTTTATTGATAGTGGCGTATCAAATAGTGGTGGTTTAGGTACTGAAGGTGTTGATTTAACACTAACTTACGCGACTGATATTGGGCCTGGCTCGTTCCGTACTCGATTAGCGTATACATATTTAATCGATGGCTATTCAATCCCATTACCAGGCGCTGATAAAGATACGTTTGCTGGTGAAGTTGGCGCATCAGAGCATAAAGCAAACTGGAATTTGGGTTATAAAATTAATGATTTTGATTTTAACTGGAGCATGACTTATACCGGAGCTGCTGATTTTGACGACCAATTTTTAAATGGCTTCGATAATATCCCAGCAGGATCAGTGGGTGTTGGCTCGGTTACATATCATGATATACAAGCAAGCTATCATATAAATGATTCCCTAGAATTATATATGGGGGCAAACAATTTATTTGATAAAGAACCGCCGCGTATTATTTCTGGTGTAAGTGGTTCAAGCACCGGAACTGAAACCAGTGCAGGGACATATGATCCAATAGGACAAACCTACTATATTGGTTTTAGAAGTAAGTTTTAGTTAGCTTTATAATCAATCAGAGCCTCACTATTGTGAGGCTTTTTGTTATTTATGAATAAGTGGTTACGTACACGCTTGCCGTTTAAACCTAAAAAAACGCCACTGGTAACAGTGGCGTTGTTGTTATTTAGTTAAAGGGTAGTATACAAATTGAATCGCTTATTATTTAACGATTTATCCCTACTTGAGCCCTCTAACGAGGGCTTTTATCTATCCGCAAAAGGCTTAATTTAAGTAAGCTTTTAACATCCAAACAAGTTTCTCTTGCTCGGTAATGTAATCGCCCATTAGTGACGCTGTCCCTTCATCGCCAGCATCACCAGCTTGGACTAATATATCGCGCTGCATTTTAATCAGTGTGCTGTAACCTGCTAGCAGGTTTTCTACTGCGGCTACTCCATCACTGATGTTTTTAGCTTCTTTAATTTCACTAATTTTAAGGTAGTCAGAAAACGCATGAAGTGGTGCGCCATCAAGCGTTAAAATACGCTCTGCAATTTCGTCTACTTTTAAAAGTAATAGATTATAAATTTCTTCAAATTTCACATGTAGTTCAAAGAAATTACGACCTTTAATATTCCAGTGAAAACCACGCGCATTCATATACTGAATTTGGTAACTACTTAGCAGTGTATTAAGTGACGTTACGATATCTTCACTTTTTGCACTGTTAAGGCCAATAGCATTTACCTGTGACATATTTTTCTCCTGAACAAATTAATAAGATACTTTCGAGCTGTTGATAAAGAGTATCAGCCATTTTTTGTAATCTGTAAAATGGTTAAAATCGATAATATTGATAGTTTTTACCTATTAATGTGGGGCTAATTGAAAATTCAATAAAAGCGACCCTAATTAATGAACTGGGTGCTTATTTAAGAAAAACCACCCCAGGAGTTAAATAGTCGTTTATTGGTTAAAATAAACTCAAAAAGATGATCTAGAACAAGCTTTATATTGCTGAGTAATAAGGCAGGTAAATAGTTTGATTTAGGTCAAAATCGGCATTTACAGTCGGCGCATAATCAAACTAGATTAATTACTAGGAGATTTCACATGCAGGCTAAAACACAAAAAGAAAGCAAAATGGAACTGATTGTTGTGGGTATCGCTTTACTGGCATTTGTTGTCGGGGTGGTAGGGCACTTAGCGGGTGCTAGCTTTGCTAATTTTGATACATTTGGTTATATCGCAGCACCAACACCGTTGATTTTAGGGATTATCGCATTTGTTGCTTACAAAGTAGCAGCGAGTGCAGAAGATTAAATGAGCAACCCAACAATGTATTTCATTACTTGGCGTGAGTAGATCATACCGGTGTGACTTAAGTGAAACACCTTATGTTCTGCCATGCCATTGAGCTTAGTTTCATCAAGCAATACAGTACCATCTGATTGGCTGCCCTTAGCAATAAGCGGCATTAACCCAATAGGTAGATCGCCAGCAATACTATAAAGTTTAGCATTAAACGGCCAATCACCATTTTTAGAGAGTAAAAACTCAACGCTGTTTTTTAAAAATGCTTCAAACCCTTTTTGCTGCATTTGCTCTGCAATATGGCTGCCTTTATGCGGGGTTCCCAGCGTAATTACCTTCTTCACATTTTGGCTTTGGTACGAATTTGCTTCAAGATAAGCGCGCGCCACTAACCCTCCCATTGAATGGCACACCAGTGCCGTATTTTTATTATCTATAAAAGCATCAATTTGAGCAAAAATAGCATCGCGATCAGGGCTGAGCGTATTATAAGACAGGTTAAGAATATCTAAGCCTGATTTTTTTAAACGAGAGCACAACGGACGCATTACAAAGCCTGACATGTACAAACCATGTAATACTACAACTTGTTGAATTGCCATATACGCCCTTATTTAATAATGCTTACATTAATTGCTGTGGTTTTATCTCGATATTTGTATTATCGGTACTTACCCATACTTCGCCATCTTGAACAGTCATTGTCAGCGAAATATTACGATCAACTAATGCTGCAAGCGCCTGCGTGGCAGTAAAATCTAAACTAAAAATACTTAAATTTTTAAAATCATACAACTTAGGTTGGTGTTTTTGCCACCAAATTGCTTGGTTATTTTCACCATATGTATACAGCACCACTTTTTTAGCTTTATTGCAGGCTTTTTTAAGGCGTTTTTCATCGGGTAAACCCAGCTCAATCCACAGCTCAATCTCGTCACTGTAGTTTTTATGCCACACTTCTGGCTCATCGTCAGCCGACAGCCCCTTGGTAAACTCAAGGCCATCACACGCATTAAGTGCGTACGCAAGTAAGCGAACCATCAAGCGTTGATCGTTTTCAGAAGGGTGCTGCGCCAAGGTTAAATTAAAATCTTGGTAAAGGTGGCGGTCCATATCGCTAAGCGATAATTGCGCTTTAATAATCGTAGATTTAAGAGCCATAACAGTTTATTTGAAAAAATTTGCGCCAGTATAGCGCAATTACTCGCCGAGCCAGTTAAAATAGCACTAAATTATCTGTAGGAGTTTAAAATGGCTATCCAGTGGTTCCCTGGGCATATGAATAAAGCCCGTAATGAAATTAAAGAAATAATGCCACAAATGGATGTGATCATTGAAGTGCTTGATGCGCGCATTCCTTACAGCAGTGAAAACCCGATGGTGGCGACGTTGCGTGAAGGCAAACCGGTTATCAAAATATTGAACAAAGCCGATTTAGCTGATCCTAAAATGACGCAAATTTGGAAGGATTATTTTGAGCAGGAAAATGGCGTAAAGGCTATTGCGTTTGGTAACGATAAAGCGGCTGAAGTTCATCGTATTAACGAGCTGTGTAAAAAGTTAGTACCGCATAAAGTGGGTGCTGATAAGCAAATTAAAGCCATGATTATGGGTATACCTAACGTTGGTAAGTCTACCTTGATCAATGTGTTAGCAGGTCGAATTGTAGCAAAAACAGGTAACGAGCCTGCGGTTACTAAAGCCCAGCAACGTATTAAGCTTGAAGATGGCATTATGCTTTACGACACGCCAGGTATGTTGTGGCCAAAAGTTGAAAACGAAAACTCGGGCTACCGTTTGGGCGCAACTGGCGCTATTCGTGATACCGCGATTGAGTATGAAGAAGTGGCAAGTTATACGGCTGAATACTTGTTACGTGCTTACCCGGCACTTTTAAAAGCACGCTATAAAATTGATGAATTACCAGAGAGTGATTGGGAATTTGTTGAAATGGCTGGCAAAAAGCGTGGTTGTATTCGTGGTGGCAATCAAATAGATACTTATAAGATGTCTGAAATTCTAATTAATGAATTACGCGATGGCATTATTGGCCGGATCACTATGGAAACGCCGGCGATGCGTGAAGAAGAAGAAATAATGGTTGCAGGCTTGCGTGCAGCAGCTGAAGCTAAAAAAGCCGCTAAAGAAGAAGAGAAAAAACAACGTCGAGCGCGTGCGCGTAAAAATCGCCGTTAACTAGTTGTTAAGCGTTAGCTTGCTAACGTAATACGGTTTCGCCCTAGTCTTTTAGCTTGGAGTAGGGCGTTATCAGCACGAGAAATAAAAGACTCGTCAGATTCCTTTATTTGATATTGCGCTACACCAAAGCTGGCCGTCACTGCAATTTCTTGTACTTGAACCATGTTTTTTAGCTGGTGTTTTATTTGCTCAGCTGTTTGCTGTGCTTTAGCGAGATCACTGTGCGGTAGGAGTACAATAAACTCTTCACCACCCCATCGACAAACCACATCATTACCTTGCGCTACTTGTTGACAAGTAAGGGCAACTTGCTGAATTATTTTATCTCCTGCTAAATGTCCGTAACTATCATTAATATGCTTAAAGTGGTCAATATCTAGCAGTATTAAACTTAGGCGTTGTTGTTTTTGTTGGGCTTGTATGACGTGTTGAGTCAATAATGGATCAAAAGCTTGGCGATTTAGTGCGTTAGAAAGCTTGTCAAAGGATGCTATCGCTTCTATCTGTCGCTGATACTTATCAAATGTGCGATGGGCGTAACATAGCACGAGTAAAATGAGGGACCCACTTAGTAATAAGCTGGAGAGTATCTCTTGGCTTACCAATGACGACGTACCTTTGTTATGGTGCTCTATAATTAAATACCATCCTAATTGCTCCACCCAGCGGCTATGTAAAATGGCTGGCTGTGAATTGTATTCAAATTCAAATGCAGTTTGTTGCTTTAAAAATATATTATCTAGATAAGGTAATAACTCATCATTTTGATGTATGTTGGTGAGTTTTGTCGGCTCAGAGCTCGCTTGGAGTGTAATAGAGCCTTGCTCATCAATAAAATAGATCTTACGATGATAGTGACGCTGATACTGGGTAATGATTTTTTTTAGTTTTGAAAGTGTGATCCCAACGCCTGCAATACCAATTATATTTTCGTGTGCATCAACCACTTTGTAATTTATAAACAAAGTATATTTTGAGGGCGTTAAATGATGTTGATCAATGTTAATAACGTAATCATGGGGGGAGTTAATGGCGGCAATAAACCATTGTTGCTGAGTGAAATTTTCAGAGCCACTGATAACACCATCACCATCATGATAAAAAACCCCAGATTGGCTTGATGCAAAAAAGCTGATGTCGATATTTATATCTTGTTTTATGTATTTAAGGTATTCAATTAAGGGTTCAGGTTTAGATTCCCCTTGGACTGCCCAGCGCCTTAAAAAAGTATTGTTAGCCATATTTTTAGCAGCGTAAATGGGCTGCATTAAATCTTCTTGTATTTCAGAGTAGACAGTATCTTGAGTCAGGGAGAGTGGGTTGACTGTCTCTTTACTAATTGAGTTATGGGCGAGGTTAAAACTTAACCAACTGGTAAGTATAAAGCCGCAAAGTAGGAAGCCGAGCAAGATGGTATTGTATTTTTTGCGCATCAGTAACATAAAAAGCATCCATACCTTAGAGTCGATAATCATACTAATTCTATTTAGAATATGACTATTTTAGCGAATTAAATAATTCATTTATTCAATGTAATAAGCGCCATGAATAACAATAGCGGCAGAGTTTACTCCATTTTAGTATTGGAGTGAAGAACGAGAAATAATTTTGCTTATTTTATTATTCAAAGCTGAATAAGCTATTAGGGCGTGTCGACCTTTTGTGATAATAAGCTATTAATTAACAGGCATAAAAAAAGCCCGTTAGGGCTTTTTTAGTATCATATCTACCGTCACCGATATGAGCAATGTAGCAAGTAAAATAGTAGGGCGGTTATCTGTCACCAACATCAAGGGGCGTTGCGGTTAGTGACAGATAACCTTAGCTGTTTACGTGCGCCACACGTGTTTCAGGGTCGAGAAACAAATCAGTTTATTCTGTACAAGTCGTTGTGCGCTGTCGTATTGTTGATATTGATTATCAGTTAGATTTAAGTGAGTGTCAACACCTAATTGAAAATTATTCTCATTATCATGTTGGTATTTTAATTAACATTAAAAAAGAAGGTTTTCGGGGAGTTTATGGTGCTGTGCTGCTGTTGAATTTCAGGCATAAAAAAAGCCCGTAAGGGCTTTTTAGTATCATATCTACCGTCACCGATATGAGCAATGTAGCAAGTAAAATAGTAGGGCGGTTATCTGTCGTCAACATCAAGGGGCGTTGCGGTTAGCAACAGGTAACCTTGGCTGTTTACGTGCGCCACACGTGTTTCAGGGTCGAGAAACAAATCAGTTTATTCCGTACAAGTCGTAGTACTTTGCCGTCTTGTTGATATTGATTATCAGTTAGATCTATAAATCTGTCAACACCCATTTGCAAATAATTCTCATTTATTTTGTTTTTTGTAAAAAGTACAAATAAAGCAAAGAGTTACTGTTAGCCCTAATGGAGCTAAAGTGATTTGTAATGGTCAAGGCGACGATTTATTTGTTCTGCAAGCTCTTTATCTGTTTGCCCTTCGCTATCGATGATAAGTAAAAAGTATTGTTGCTCGGTATCGATAACCTTAATCACGGTGTTATCAAATTTCGTTTTTCCATAGGTTACTTCGATACTCGTAATATCTTTAAAGTGCTTTAATCGTGATTCAAGCTGCCCTTGTTCATTTTGCCAATAGCTAAATATATAGTTGTCAGTAATGCCATTACCATCACTACGAAAATCAAAAAAAGCATCACTGTAAAAATATAAAATATCTTCATCAATGGGCATTAGTTGTTGGCGTTGTAAAAATTGCACCTGAAATGGCCATAGCTTTTCACCTTTGACAATTGATGCGCCGGGTAATAAATAAGCCTCTTGCAGCAGTCCTAAAAATAAAATTGGTGCCCAAATTATGCTGATAACGATGTTTCTTATACGCCATTTAGAGTTATATATCAGTGCTTCAGATGATTGATTTATATGCTGAATATAGTTCACCAGCGGTAGCCAAATGAGTGGGATAATGCATAATCCAATAGTTGCATAGTCACTAAAACGTGTAGTGGCTGTAATTACTATAAGTAGTAACCAGCCAATTAAGGCTAGTGCATTTGGCATGATTTTATTTTTTTTATGGTGCTCTTGGCTGTGTGCAAGTAGCTCTAAAAATAAAGAGTAGAAGAAAAACAGTGCAAAAATCCCACGAGCAATCGGCATTATATGGCTATCTTGCTGTGCTTTTATCGCCAGCCAGTTACGGTAGCTCCAGTAGTTAATAAATAGCCCTAAGGTAAATATGCTATAAATAATAAATTTAGCGTTCGATACAGGGTAAAAATGAGTGTTATTGAAGGTTGGGCGTTTTGCTGATTCTATGCGCCATGCCACTATAAAGAACACCATGCCTATAAGGTACACACATAGCAAAACAATGATCCAATTGTCTTCGAGATCCAACCCGCCAGAATCACTTGTAGTCGCTTCGCCATCAATATATTTAATAATGCCAAAGTGAGTGTGATCGATCAGTTTTTCTCGTTCATCAAGGTATAGCTTGATTTGATCCGCTGGAATATGGTCTTGTTTGGCGCTAAATGAAAAATTAAGCGTGAGGGTGTTTTCAGCAAAGTGAATATTCTTTTTAAAGTAAAAGAAAGGGTTATCAACTTCGACTTGTTCGTTATCAAATTGCCAATTTTGTTCTTCAAATTTAACTTTAATGGTTGTTTCAATGTTATTTGGGTACTGGAAATAGAGCGGAGCGGTACGCGTAATTTGATCTGGTTCGTAAACACTGTTTTGAATCTCTGAGGCATAAAAATCAGCTCTTAGATCTGGGTCAGCGGGTTGCCAAAAATCATCAATCAAATAAAACTCATTGCTTAAAAATTCACCATCATTGGCATTTTCAGTCACTGTCATCGGCTGAGCAATAGTTAGACCTTTAAAGTAGCCTTGGTAATACTCTAGGTAGTCTTTGGCTATTTGATCAAGGCCGTTGCGTGCTAGTGAGCTGCGTCTATTTATGGCTTCAAATCCGCTATACAAATAGCTAGTTTGGAAGGTTGCTGGTTGTTCACGGTTTTGCGCTATGGTGTAGTTATCAGTGGTTTTAATTCTCAGACCGTCAACAGGTGGCGTCATTTTTGTGAGCTGCTGCTCAAAAGGTTTAATGATTAATGCATAGCCATAGTTTGGTTGAGCTAGGTGCTCTAAGCTTCCCGTTTGATAGCTTATCGTTGGGTCTAACCAATAACGTTGCCCTGCATATTCAAGTGTAACAATAACGTGGTCAAACTGGTTCGCAGAAGGAGGAAGCCGATTTAAGCGCTTGCCCTCTTCGGTGTTTACCAGAGCTGGGTAAGCTGGGATCCCCATCGCTTTGAGTAATGATATAAGGAGCACTGTTTTGTCTTTACAGTCGCCATAACGCAGTTCAAGAGTTTCTGATGCGGGTGTTGGTTGGTGTGAGTTTGTGCCCATTTCCAAGCCCAAATAACGCACTTCATCTTGGCTAAACTTCAAGGCTGCGGCAATGCGATCAGTGACTTGGAGGTTTTGCATAGTAATATCATCGGCAACTTGCGCAACGCTAGCAGTGACCTCAATGGCAGATTGATATAAAGGAATAGCCCACTCGGTGACCTCTTGCCATGTGTTTAATTCAGAGAAAAAAACCTGTTTATAAGGGCTATACCAACGTGGTGTTTGATTTGAAGATGCAACAGTTGCTTGATTACGTAAGCTGATTTGATAGTCATGCCCAACAGCAAGCGGAGTGTCTTTTATATCAGTCTCACCATTGACGGTATTAATATAAAGTGGCGTTGATTTTTGCCACAGCACACGCATAAATTGTTGTGCAACGGGCACTGACCAGTTTAACGTACGAGACACGCTAAAGTGTTGATAAACAGGATTACGCCCCGTAATCGTAAAGCTGTAGTCGAGTTTGTCGTTTACGCGCATGTCATCAACAATAATATTTAAAGTAAGGCTGCCGTTGTAGATGCCATTGGCTAATTCAGTTTCTCGTTGTAAAACCTTAAATTGCGCGCTGGTGAGTTTATCTATGTATTGGCCATCACGAATAAGGCCCAGCCCATTCAGGGTGAGGGTTTGATAACTGGGATCAAAATCTAAATTTAGTTGGCTTATATAATCAATACCACTTTGATTCACGGCCTGCATAACTGTGCGCGTATAGCGTTGCGTAGGTTGCTGCTGTGAAACGTTGATTTGGGTATCGAGGAGTAAATAGTAAGTACCATCGATAATTTGGTTAACGGGAATGTCAGTTTCAAGGAGGGGGTGTTTTTTTACCCAACTATCGGCAGTTTGTATTTGGTATTCTTGGCTGGTGCTATAAAAACTTATAACTAAAAAGCACACGCTAAGAGCGAGGCTGGTTAACTGAGTCCATTTCATTATTGTTCTTCTTTTGGTTGGTTTTTGGTGTTCCCTATAGGCGTTAGATTACCAAGCTATTGCTTTTAAGCCAATAAAATGAAGAGGATTCTTTATTTCGGTAAGGTAATTAATACGCGTGTACCTTGGCAATAAGGATTGGCTAATAACTGTAGTTGACCACTTTGGTTACGAATAAGTTCGCGGCTTATAACTAAGCCTATGCCAGCTCCTTGTTCTTTAGTTGAATAAAAGGGCACAAATAGGTTGTCGGGATTTGTAATACCAGTACCGCTATCGAGTAGCTCAATAATGACCTTATCACTTTGCTGCTGCCAATTAAGTGTTGGTGCGTGTTTGCCTCCTGCTTCAAAAGCGTTTTTAATTAGGTTTATTAGTGCTTGTTCTAACTGCCCAAGATCAACATTAAAGTGCTGAATCTCAGCGGCTTTAATGTCGAGCTGTGGAAATAAAGCATGTAATCTAAGGTTAATTGTCTCGTTCGTCACCGCTTGTTTTTTTGCTGCAGGTAACTGCGAAAATGCGCTGTAGCTGGCCACAAAGTCGAGTAAATGCTGAGCACGTTTTTCAATTACTAGCAGCATGTCGCTGGCTAAGTCAGGCTCTTTATTGATCTGCCCTTGCTGTTTCATCAGTTGCAATGATTGGCTCATTGAATAAATAGGGGTTAGGGAGTTTCTTACTTCATGATTAAGAACCCTAATTAAGCGTTGCCATACCTGCTTTTCATTGGCACGTAATTGCTGCTCGATAGAAAATAAAGTGAGTAGTTCATAGCTTCGCCCGGCGCGCCAAAAAGTTTGTGATGAAATATGAAAACGCTGCTCAAAGCGTGATTCATCGTTTTGTTGCCAATTGCCTTGGCTGTAAGTGAGGCCGAGATTGTTAGCTGTTAAACCATCAATGGTTGGGTTGGTTAAGCTATTTAAAAATGCTTGATTGGTAAAATATATAAGCCCGTGAGGGTCTAAAATAACAATGGGTAAATCAAGTATGCCAACAAACTCAAATACAAACTCTTCGGTTTGCATATAATGGCGTTTATTTTTAGCAATTTTGTTTCTGAGCTTATTAAAATCAGTTTTTAGACCGCTAATACGCCCGCCTTGATATTGCGCTAAATGCCAGCTGTTACTTTCATCGTTCGCTAACGCATCTAATTGCAGGCCAAAGCGATCTATCACATCAGTAATGAGTCGGTAGCATTTAACTAAACCGCCTATCGCAAGCGCTGCTATTGGTAATAAAATGCTGGCGCTGGTAAACCAATCAACATCCCATGCAATGGCGAGCAAGCCGCACAGTAAAAGTAAGACTGCGGCAACTAAATAAATATACCGCTTAATACGTTGTTCAAATGAGAGCACGTTTGGCATTAACTGTCTGCTTCTTTTAAATCGAGCTGATGCTTATCAATACGACGATATATGGCCGACTTACTGAGCCCTAAAAACTCGCCTGCGGCAATGACATTGCCATTAAATTCGGCCAGTGCTTTTTGAATCATTTGCTTTTCAAGCTCTTCCAGTGGCAATAAAGGTAATGATTTATCACCTGCTGCACTATGACTGACCTCACTGCTGGGTTGTTCTAAAATTAAATCATTGGCTGTAATGTTGTCGTTATCGCTCATGATCACGGCGCGTTCAATACAATGGCTAAGTTCGCGTACATTGCCCGGCCAACTGTATTGCGTGAGGGCAGTCATTGCGTGTGTCGTGAGTGTCATATTTGTTCGTTTATATTTTCTACCATGAGTTGTGAGTAGGTGGTTTGCCAGCTCAATAATATCTTCTACTCGTTCGCGCAGTGGTGGAATATGTAGCTCAATAGTGTTGAGCCTGAATAGTAAATCGCGGCGAAATTCTCCCTCTTCAATCGCTTTGGCAAGTTCTGCATTGGTGGCAGCAATAATCCGTACATCGGCTATTTGCGTTTGGCTTGAACCCAATACTTCAAACTCTTGGCTTTCTAGCACACGCAGCATTTTACTTTGCAGTTCAAGCGGCAAGGTGGCTATTTCATCTAAAAATAAGGTACCGCCGTTGGCTATTTCAAAGCGTCCTAGGCGGTCTTCTTTGGCATCGGTAAACGCGCCTTTTTTATGGCCGAATAACTCGCTTTCAAATAATGAGGGGGCAATAGCGCCAATATTTACGCTCACGTAACGTTGTTCACAACGGTTAGAATGTTGATGTATATACTGTGCTAATAAGCTTTTTCCGGTGCCATTTTCACCGGTGATTAAAATACTGGCATCGGTTTTTGCTGCGCGTTTAGCGCGTGTAAGTAGTTGCCGCATAGCGGGGGAATTGGCAATGTAATCGGCATTTTTAGTGGTGTTTAAGGCTTTTAAACAAGCATTGTCGTGGCTGGTTTTTTGCTGTTTGAGTTGCTGTTGTACTACCGCCGTTAAGCGCAAGTTGTTCCACGGTTTTTCTATAAAATCTAGCGCGCCTAATTGCATTGCTTTTACGGCAACATCAACACTGGCCCATGCGGTCATTACCACCACGGGTATTGTTGAGCCAAGCGACTGTAGTTGTTTTAAAAATCGCAGCCCTTCGTCGCCTGAGGTGGTGTCGAGTTTAAAATTCATATCTAGCAATATCAGGCTAATAGTACTGCTATTAATTAGCTCCAGTGCCTGCTCTGGGCCTTGTGCTTCAATGCATTGATAGCCAATTTGATTTAACGCCACGATGGCGGCCATGCGCACATCGGCTTGGTCGTCGATAACTAAAATTGTGTCCATTTTGTTCTTCTTGTTTCAAGCAAAAGCAAATTGCTTTGCTTTTGCTTGGTGGGTAAACAATATTCGCTTAGTCGTTACGAAGCGCGGCCATAGGTTTGGCTTTAATTAACAGCAATAGTGGTCTAAAGCAGGCAAACATGGCAATAATCAAGGTAATTGTCCATGCTATTAATTGTAGTCGCACGTCCATAATTAACCACGATATTAGCTGTTCTTGTAGCATAAAGTAACCCGCCAATACGGTTGCTATGGCCAGAATAAAACCAATGAGTACGGGAATAACAGCTTCTTTACTCATGAGTTTAAATAAGCGTATCTTTTTAGCGCCGAGCGCCATGCGAATACCAAACTCATAACGGCGCAGGCCTAAGTTATAGCTCAACACGCCAAAGATGCCTATTGCTGCTAATAATAGAGTAAATAATGCCAAGGTACTACATAGTGCAACGGTTAGGTGGCTCATATACAATAAATCATCGTACTCTTGTTGTAAGTCTCTAAATTGCCATAACGTTAGGTGACTATTGGCTTTTCTTAATAAACTTAAAACTTGCTTACTGGTAAGCTCAACACCTTGCTCTGTTTCAATAACAAACATATAGCTCCAAGGCTGTGCCGGCCACCACATATGCCGCCCAAATGATTCATCATAATATTTAGGATGGTTAAAATCCTCCGTTATGCCGACAATTTCAAACATTTTATCTTCAAGGCCTTTGTAGCTTTTACCGATAACATTTGTGTACTCTTGATCGGGTAATAGCCATTTAGCGACACTGATAGATACCAATAGCTCGTTAGTTTCACCGCGCATTGCTTGCTCACTAAAAGTACGCCCAGCGAGTATTTTTGTGCCCACTAAATCAAAGTAATCAGGCCCGACCCACTGGCTTGGAAAGAAGATTGAGCTTTTACCTTCAACATCGGTCAAGGTATTGGCATTTTGCCTTGCGGATACCGGGCTTTGCCCAATAGCAACATCTTTAATGCCCTCACTATTTTGTAATACTTTTTGATACTGCTTAATTTGCTCGTAGCGCTCAGCCAGTGTTGCATTGTTATTGGTTTGAAATAACTGTGCAAAGTACAGGTTTTGAGTGTCGCTACCCAGTGGGCGATTAATGGTGTCGAGTGCTTTGCTAACAATCATAATTGAAAAGCTAACTAATAAAGCGGCCACAAACATTTGTGTGCCAATTAGTATACGCACAGTACGCCCAGATACTTGCGACACGCCGCCTTTGCCACTGTTTTGCATTTGGCTATTTAAGGTTTTGTAGTTAACTAAACGTGCGGTAATCATCGAAAATATATATGCGAGAGCAATGCACATAACTACCGCAATCAGCACCAAATTAAGGTCAACAGCCAAGCTGTTTACTAATGGTAAACGTCCTTCTGCAAGTACTTTAAATAACCGAATACCCCAAATAGATAAAAACAGCGCAATACTGACCGATATGCTCATTAAAATGAGTGATTGCAGTAAAATGCTGCTAAATAAAGTTTTACGTTTTGCGCCCAGTACGGCTTGCAGTGCTAAGGTTTTATGTTGTGCTAATGCGCGCGAGAAAAACAAGGTACTGACGTTCAGTACAGCGATGATCAATAGCCCTACTGCACCTGCAAGCATCATTAAACTAAGTTGATCATTATTACCAAGTTCAACTTCGCGATACGGTGTAACAACGGGCTTTACATCAGTTATACCGCCATTATTAAGCCACTGGGATTTAATCGTATCAATTTGAGCTTTTAAGTCGGTTTTTACTTGCTCGTTAGTGACGCTAGATTTTAATACTGCAATCAGTTTTAAGTTTCTAAAGGTGTTGGTCCACGGGCTTTGCCAGTCATCATTATGGAAAAATCGACGGTCAGAACTGGTTGGATACCACACATCAACAGAGCCCGCTTTAATCATGTAGGGTGGGCTGAAATTAGCCGCTACAACCCCCGTTATTATATGCCCATCACCTTCAATCTCACTGGCTGTTTTTAAGGACTTACCAATTACATCAGGGTCACTATTAAAATGTTCTTTCCAGAACTTCTCTGAAATGACCGCGCTATTATCAGCTTCCTCTAAAGTTCCGCCCTTTTTAAAGCCATGTCCGAGTAAAAAAGGAGTATGTAGGAGCTCAAAATATTCACCACCCACATACAGCACATCCTTTTTTGGTTGGCCGTCTAAGTATAAAAAAACATTTTCAGCGGCATTCATCATAAAAGCTTGCTCAAAGCTTTGGTTGTTTTTAAGCCAGTGCACAATTGACTGGTAACTTTGAAAGCCAACCGCATCATAGTCGTCATAGGTTAGGCTTTGCTCAACCACCACCATGCGGGTTTCGTCAAACACATCAAGGGGTTTTAAAAAGTAACTATTAACCAGGCTTAGCACTACAAATAACGTTGCGAGAGTGAGCGCCAAGGTGGCAACAACGGCGGTAACAAACCCCGGTGCGTTCATCAGTGATGCCCACGCCAAGCGCAGTTGACTACGTGTTTTAGTTAAACGGCTCATGTTAAATTACCTCGGCAGTATTAGCGGGTACAGCGCTGGTATTTTCAGTGTGTGCATCTTGGCGCGCCTGCGAATACGAGATAATTTCGCCATCGAGTAATTTTAGCTGAGTTTTTGCACGTCCTGCGTAACGTAAATCATGGGTTACCATACAAATGGTGGTGCCTTTTTGGTTTAGCGCATCAAGTAAGTCCATCACTGCATCACCATTTTTAGAATCGAGGTTACCGGTTGGCTCATCGACCAATAAAATACTTGGTTTACCGGCAAGGGCGCGGGCAATGGCAATACGTTGTTGTTGCCCACCAGATAGCTGGTTTGGTTTATGCTGAGCACGATGCCCCATTTCAACTTCATCAAGCGCATGCTTTACCGCACTTTGAATATCGGCTTGGCTCATAGCTGGTTCTCGATAAGTAAGCGGAAGCGCCACGTTATCAAACACCGAGAGTTCATCTATTAAATTAAAAGACTGAAAAATAAAGCCAATGTGTAAATTACGTAGCTCTGCTTGTTGGTCCATATCAAGGGTTTTAGTATCGACGCTTTTAATTAAATATTGCCCTTCGGTAGGGCTGTCGAGTAAGCCAAGTAAAGACAGTAGCGTTGATTTACCACACCCTGATGGACCACTAATGCAGATGTAATCGCCTTGCGTTATAGCAAGGTCAATATTCTTTAAAGCGTAGGTTTCAACACTTTGGCTGCGGTAAACCTTGGCGATATTTTTTAATGAGATAAGCGTATTTGCGTTCATAAACTTTCCTGTTCTATTTTTATAGTTGCCAAATGCTGCCATTTAGAGAGATCTGAAATGATCAGCTGTTCACCCACTTTTGCGCCGCTTAAAAGTTGAATTTTGTTATCACTGAGTGTACCAAATTCAATTTTAGTTGGGCGTGCTAAATGAGTGGTCGGGTTGAGCTTAAAAAGCATGGCATTGCTATTTGCTTGTGCTTTTATGGGTAAATTAATGGTCAGAGCGTTCGGTATGATGTGACTTATTACATAGCCTTCAATGCTTAAGTCGGGGCGAGCGTTAGCTGGCAGCGTACCTGTTAAATCAAGCTCAATCATTACACGGCCGTCACTGACGATAGGGTCAATACGAGTGACTTTAGCCAAAACTTCGCTACTTTCACCTGCGCTAAATGTATTTACTTTAGCGGGCATATTTAACGTTATTTTTTCAGCTTCACTTTGTTGAATACTCAATTCAGCCTTAAGGGCTGTATCAGAACCAACGACCGCAAGCCGTGTGCCCGGCGTGAGATTTTGACCAAGCTCTACATTAAGTGCTTGCAGCATGCCATCAATCCCTGCGGTTATTTGTAAATCATTAAAAGCTTGTTGTTGTACTTGGTAATTTAGTTCAAATTGGCTCAATAGCTCTTGCTGAATTTTGCTGCGTTCATGGTGCATATCGGCTAATTGGGCTAAGCGCTGTTTTTCAATATCTACACGTTGTTCTAGCTGTTTAACGGTTAATAAACTGCGTTTGTAATCAAGGCTAGAGACAATACCTTGCTCGATCAATTTACTTTCGGCCTCTGCACGCAGCTGGGCACTTTCAAGATCGCTTTTTAAAATAGTCAGGTTTGCTTGGCGCTCTAGCAGTTGACTTTTTTGATTGATTATTTGTTCGTTAACGCTGGCTTTTTGCCTCGCTAACTCTAACCGTGCGACTGATAAACGCTGCGCTTGAAGTGGATTTACGAGGCTTAAAATAACCGTGTCTTTACTAACTCGCGTGCCAGGGTAAACATGAATTGCTTCGACCATGGCGGTATCAGTATTGGTTAAGTAACGCTGGTGCTTTGATTTTAAGCGGCCAAACCCACGAATTTTTACCACAAAGTCAGCTTGGGTTACGCTGGTAATTTGCAGCTGACTGGCCGCTAATGAATGAGGAGCAAGCCACTGCTGTAAAGCAAAAGCAATTAATCCGCAGCCAATAATCAATAAACCAATAATGAGCTTTTTACGCGACGTTGGTTTATTACTTCGCGCTAAGGTGCTGTCTATATCCATGGTATGTGTTATTCGTTATCAAAAATAATTAACCAGATAAAGCCAGTTTTATGCCAAAGGTTAACTTATTGAAAATAAATAAATTAAATATTTATGGATGCATGGGTTTTCCCATCGATGGGAATATGAATTTAAAAATGGGAGTAAAGTGATTTTTAAATATTGATGTGGTCGCGGCCTTATTCAGCCCTCAAAATTAATCTTTCCAAAATGGCTGTTGTTTTGTTCTTTTTGGGCTTTTTGTTCATTTAATTTATTTGTCTTTTCAGGTACATAACGTTATTTTTTATTGCTGTCCTCGTATTTCCTTCTGCCTGTAAATCAATAAGTGATCAAAAATGAGTCAATTAATAAATAACCTTAGCTTTAGGGTTAAATTTGCTATTCCTGTGGTTGTTGCCCTAGTTATATTTTCTGTGTTGTCAGGGTATGTTCTTTATACATTTAAAGAGCAGGCACGTCTTAATAGCTTTATAAGTTTAGAAGTGCGCACTGTACTTGATGATCTAGAAGATGGTTATCGCGATCTATTCCAAGTAAAAACCGCTGGCTTAAGCATGGTGTTAGGCCAAGGTGATAAGCAAAACTATTTAATTCAGCAAGACGAGTATAGAAGCAATATAGCGCGTGTAGATGCTCGTCTTTCAAGTCCATTAAAGTTGGTTGATTCAGGTTACATCGATGCGATAAATGCACAGCGAATCGATAATATAAAAGCCGATGTAGTTATTTGGTCTCGTTATTATCAAGGGTTATTTAGTGATCATGCTTTAGCAGCAAGTTATTTAGCTGAACATAAACAAGATATGGAAACGGTGCTTGGCCGCATTCGCAAAAACGTTACTACCATGCGTGATGAAATAGACGCTAAACTTTCAAATTCACTCATTGAGATTGACGAGCAACAAACCTCGGCAAGTTATGCACTGCAATTTGGCATGTTATTAAGTTTTGTATTATCGATTGCTGCTACGTGGTTGTTATCAGGCGTTATTTTAGCGCCATTAAAGCAAATGCAACTCGCACTTGAAAACATAGCTTGCGGGCAAGGTGATTTAACCCAGCGTTTAAATATTGAATCGCAAGATGAAATGGGTTCATTAGCGCGTTCATTTAATACTTTTATAAGTAAAATTCATAACACGGTACTTGCAGTTGTTGGTTCGGCTGAGCAGGTACGCACTGAAACGGCAAACTTACGTACTATTACAGCCAGTGTGCTAAACGAAGCCAGTAATCAGCAAGTTGAAAGTGAGCAGGTGGCTGCGGCGGTTAATGAAATGAGTACCACCAGCGATAATGTTAGCCATAATGCTAACGATGCAGCTAGCGCTACAAGTAACGCAAATAACGATGCAAACGTGGCAAAAGCGACTATCGAAGAAACTATCTCGTTAATTAATCAACTTGTAACCGACATTTCAGCATCAAGTGATGTAATAAACACCCTAGAGCAAGATGTGATGAACATTGCCACTGTGCTTGATGTTATTCGCGGGATTGCCGATCAAACAAATTTACTCGCGTTAAATGCAGCCATTGAAGCCGCTAGAGCCGGTGAGCAAGGACGTGGTTTTGCTGTGGTTGCTGATGAAGTGCGCTCGTTAGCGAGTCGTACACAAGACAGCACTGGTGAAATTAATGCCATGATTGAAAAGCTTCAGCAAGGGACTAATCAGGCCGTTAGTGCAATGCAAGCGAGCACTAAAAGCGGGCAGCAAACTATTGAGCACTCTCGCGGGGCGGCGCAATCGGTGCAGCGCATTAATGATGCCGTCACCATCATTAATGATATGAACATGCAAATAGCTACAGCGGCGACGCAGCAAAGCCAAGTGAGTGAAGACGTGAATATCAATGTGCAGCGCATCGCTACATCAAGCGGTAATATGCTCGAAAAAGTAGATCATGCTGAACGTGCATGCCAAGCATTGGCGCAGCAGTGTCAACAGCTAGACAACTTAGTAAGCAACTTCAAAGTATAAGTAATGAAGGGGCTTGAGTATATGCTGCCCCTTAATCCGCTTAAATTAGCTAATCCCCGTTAAATAATAGATGACTATCAATGAGTTATTGCTCGTTCTTTTTGTGCATATTGTGCGTGGTTTTTATGCGCTAAATGCATTTTAAACAGATCAATGCAGCTTAACTTCTAAACATTTCGTTAATCTCACGTTAACACTATGCTCGAAGTTAGATGGCAGTGTGCAGTAGCTCATCTTAATGACAACAAAACTAAAATAATTGGTGTGGAGTAAAACAATGAAAGCAAGTAATACACAACTGGCGTTAGCTGTTGCAGCAGCGTTAGCAAGTACCTCTGTGTTGGCCGACAACGATACACAAAAACTACAGCAGCAATTGGATGAGCTACAAAAAGAAGTCGACTCAATGAAAGGCAACAAAGCATTTGACCTTGAGTTTGGTGGCCGCGTTCAGCTTGATTACAATTACTTTAATGGTGCATATAACGCAAATAATGACGGTGATGCTGGCAGTGATTTTTTCCCGCGCCGTATTCGTACGTACGTGGAAAGTGAGCACGGTAATTGGGATCACAAATTATTGCTTGAGTTTGGCGAGGGCACAGCTGAAATCGTGATGGCGCGTGTGCGTTATGCATTCGATAACGGCCTAAAAGTGAAGGTGGGTAAAATCCGTGAAGATATGTCGCTTAATGCGTTAACGAGTTCTAAGCATATCAACACGATTGAGCGTAGTACCTTAGCAAATACTTTCTCACCGTTTTTCCGTTGGGGTGTATCGGCTTATCAATATTTTAAAGACAGTGGCGTGCGTTATGCCGTTGGTGTGTATAAAAACGATGCATTTGGTGCATCAGGCCATGATGAAGATGATAACTTAACACTTGCCGCAACAGGGCGTTTAACGTGGTCGAGCGCGTCGCCGGGCGATGTTATTCACCTAGGTGCGTGGCATTCATATCGTGATATGGGTGGTAATGAATTAGGGGCGCGTTTTGCCCGTGGTGAAATTCGCGAAACCAATGTGCGCTTGGTGGATTACGCTGTTGGTGGTGATGCTGTCGCATTAGATAGTTTATCGCAAACAGGTCTTGAGTTTGCTTTTCAAGCTGACTCACTCACTCTTGAGGCGGAATACGCCAGTCGTTCACTTGATGCCGTAAATAGCGCCGACGCCCTTGATGGTGAGCGCTTTGATGGTTTTCATGTATCAGCCAGTTACTTTCTAGGGGGCGAGCAGCGCCAGTACAAAGCGGGTTCTGCGTTATTTGTACAGCCTAAAGGCGTTAAAGACGCATGGGAACTTGTTGCTCGTGTATCGCAAATGGACGCAACAAGCAGTACGCAAGGCACTGAAGTAACAACTTACACATTAGGCACTTCTTACTACATTAGCAGCGACATTAAATTTATGGGTAACCTTATTTACAGCGATGTAGAAGGCCCAGGAACAATCGCGCTTGTAGGTGATGAAGATTCGGGTATGGGCTTTAGCGCACGTATGCAGTACTTATTTTAAGAGGTAGCGGAACATGAATTTATTCAAATCATTTAAATCAGTTAAAACGACGGTGCTTGCAGCATCGCTCATATTAAGCAGTCCATTTGCACTGGCCGATATTCACTTTTTAGTACCCGGTGGTCCTGGCGGCGGTTGGGATACAACAGCACGTGGTGTAGGCGAAGGCTTAGTAAAAGCAGGTATTGAAGATAATGCCTCTTTTCAAAATATGTCGGGTGGCGGTGGTGGCCGTGCAATCGCATATTTGATTGAGTCAGGGACTAAAAAAGGCGATATTTTAATGGTTAACTCAACACCTATCGTGTTGCGTGCATTAACGGGTAAAATTCCGTATAGCTATCGCGATCTAACGCCTGTTGCCAGCATGATCGCCGATTATGGTGCATTTGTTGTACGTAATGATTCGCCATTTAAAACGTGGCAAGATGTGATCGCCTCAATGAAAAAAGACCCAAGCTCGGTAAAAGTAGCCGGTGGCTCGGCGCGTGGCAGCATGGATCACTTAGTTGCAGCGCAAGCGGTTAAAGCCGCAGGCCTTGATGGGCGCAGGTTACGTTATATTCCTTATGATGCAGGCGGTAAAGCAAAAGCTGGTTTACTATCTGGCGAAGTTAACTTGCTTTCAACGGGTCTAAGCGAAGCGTTAGAAGTGGCTAATGGCGGTCAAGCACGTATTTTAGCTGTGACCTCAGGGGATGCACTACCTGATTACCCTGAAATCCCAACACTTAAATCACTAGGTTATGACATGGAATTTGTGAATTGGCGTGGCTTTTTTGCAGCTCCCGATTTACCAGCCGACAAACTGGCAGAATACACTGAAAAATTACGTAAGCTACAAACAACACCTGAGTGGGAAGTGGTCCGTGCGCGTAATGGTTGGTTAAACCTGTTTCAAGAAAAAGATCAATTCATTAAGTCACTCGAAGCACAAGAAGCACAGCTCAAAGTCGTGATGGAAGAGCTTGGTTTTATTCGCACATTACGTTAATCGAGGCGCCAATGTTGAACCGCGAATTACTAGGGCCAAGTTTATTCTTGGCGCTATTTACCCTATACGCCATTATTGCATGGCAAATTCCGTTACTCCCATTTGAAGAGTATGAAACAGTGACCTCAGCCACCTTACCTAAGGTTTATGCGGCATTTGGTATTATTGTGTGTTTACTGTCGATAGCAGCAACCTTGCTAAAGCCAAAAGAGCAACCAAGTGATGAGCAGCAAACACTTGAAAAATCGAATGTACTGCGCACAGTGGCATTGCTAATTTTAATGGTGTTATACAGCGCTATGCTAGAGCCAATTGGTTTTTTACTCTCAACCAGTGCATTTTTGTTAATAGGCTTTTTTGTGATGGGCGAGCGCCGTAAAGCAGTTTTATTACTGGCCTCAATTCCTGTTGCTGTGGTGTTTTGGTTTTTAATGACCCAAGTGCTGGGCATTTATTTGGTTCCTGGCAACCTGTGGAGTTAAGTTATGTTTGATGGAATTATGCTGGGCTTGTCGACCGTACTCGACTGGAACAACTTACTTTATGTGATCATAGGGTGTTTTGTTGGTACTTTTATCGGCATGTTGCCGGGCTTGGGCCCTATTACCGCTATTGCATTGATGATCCCCATTACTTACAGCATTGGTGCTGATTCGGGTATGATTTTAATGGCTGGAGTGTATTACGGCGCAATATTTGGCGGTTCAACCTCGTCTATTTTAATAAATGCACCAGGGGTTGCTGGGACCGTAGCGTCTTCCTTTGATGGCTACCCACTTGCAAAGCAAGGCCACGCTGGTAAAGCATTGGCAATTGCTGCTTATTCCTCCTTTATTGGTGGCACAATTGGCGCAATATTATTAATGGTGGCCGCGCCGCTGTTGGCAAAAGTGTCGCTGAGCTTTCAATCTCCCGATTATGTCGTGCTGATGTTTTTAGGTTTAACAGCAATCGCAGCATTTTCAAATAAAGGGCAATTTTTAAAAGCCATGATGATGACCGTATTTGGTCTTATGTTGGCAACAGTCGGTATTGATCCGTCCTCAGGTACTGAGCGTTTTACTTTAGGCCAAGCTGATTTACTTGATGGTATTAGTTTTTTATTGGTGGCTATGGCAACTTTTGCTCTGGCTGAAGCACTTATTAATGTTACACGTCCGGAGAAAAAAGACGTTAAGGGCATTAATGATTCAGACACACCACAAATAGGCTCAACCAAATTAACTAAAGAAGAAATTAAAGATATAGCCCCTGTTATTGGTCGCTCGTCTATTCTTGGTTTTATTGTAGGTGTATTACCGGGCGCAGGTGCAACGATTGCCAGCTTTATGGCTTATGCAACTGAGCGAAACTTAGCGCCTAAAGGCCTAAAAGAGAAATTTGGTAAAGGGTCATTGCGCGGTTTAGCAGCGCCAGAGTCTGCCAATAATGCAGCATGTACGGGATCATTTGTACCATTACTGACATTAGGCATCCCAGGTTCAGGTACAACTGCGATTATGCTCGGTGCATTAATTGCCTACGGTATTCAACCGGGCCCTATGTTAATGCAAGAAAACCCTAGCGTGTTTTGGGCGGTGATTGTAAGCATGTACTTTGGCAATATTGTGCTACTTATTTTGAACTTGCCGTTAATCCCGTATTTTGCAAAAGTACTGGCAATGCCAAAGTCTGTTTTGACTGTGATGATTTTGTTCTTTAGCTTAATTGGCGTGTATCTCGTCTCCTTTAATACTTTTGATTTATTTATGATGGTGGGCTTTGCTATTGTCGCTTTAGTCTTGCGGTTACTGGCTTTCCCAATGGCACCATTACTACTAGGCTTTATTTTAGGTGACATGATTGAGCGTAATTTCCGCCGCTCTATGATGATTTCTGACGGCTCGTTAAGCTTTTTGTGGGAGCGCCCGCTGACATTGAGTATTTTTGTTATTTCAATATTAGTGTTGTTATTCCCATTAAAAGACTTTATAACCCAGCGTCGTGCAGATAAAGCCGCGCTTAAAGTGAAATCAGAGCATGCATCGTGAGGTAGGCTGAGGTAATGATGAAATACACCAAAAAACTAAATCCATTGCAAAGCATGGTTAAAAAGCCCAAGCGCTTAGAAACGCGATTAATTATTTGGGTAACCGGGTTGTGCGTACTTCAAGCATTGATGTTTGGTGGATTGGTGTATCAGATTACCGCGCAAAGCTTAAACGACCACATAGGTGATAAAGCCCTTGCGGTGGCGACCAGTATTGCTGCGAGCAACAATGTTGTTCAAGCATTAAATAATCCGCAAAAATTAACCGCTATCAATCAAGAGATCGAAAATCTGCGCCAGCTCACTGGCGCAGATTTTATTGTTATAGGCGATAAAAATGCCCATCGAGTTGTTCACCCAGATAGCAATAAACTCGGTAAGCGCATGGTTGGTGGTGATAGCCAAGCGGCCTTGCAGGGAGAGCGTTATATCTCTATTGCTAAAGGGAGTTTGGGAGAGTCAATTCGTGGCAAGGTGCCTGTGTATGATGCGCAGGGGGATATTATCGGGTTGGTGTCGGTTGGTTTCTTGGTGCAATCGATTGAACCTTTGATTCAAGAACGCATTGTAGAGGTGATGATTTGGGGAGTTTTACTGGTTATTTTGAGCATTATAGCGGCGGTGCTTATTGGGCGGCGCGTTAGAAATGCCATATTTGGTTTACAACCTGACGAAATTGCGCGGTTATTCTCAGAGCAAGATGCCATTTTAAACACCATGCGCAGCGGTGTCATAGCTCTAGACCCCGATGGTCGAGTGCGCAAATTAACCCAAAGAGCTTGCGAGATTTTAGACAAACCTACCGCCTGTATAAATCAAGATTTAATGCTAAGTGACTTACTCCCTGAGCATGCTGAGTTCTTGCTGCGTAATCAACGTCGTAAAATGGTTGGTTTTGAACTGTTTGCAGCGGATAAACGCTTAGTATTGTCGCGGTTTTCATTGCAAGTACAAGGTCAGGCAGATGGCATATTATTAACATTGCGTCCTGCCGATGAGCTGGAGTATTTAAGTCAGCAATTGACTAAGGTACAAGCGTTTGCAGAGCTTTTACGTGTACAAACACACGACTATTCAAACAAATTAAATTTAATTGGCGCACTGATCCAAATGGGAAAGAGCGATGAGGCAATTGAGCTGATCGGCCAAGAAAGTCAAGGCTCGCAAGCACAAATACACCATTTGTTAGAGCATATTCAAGACCCCGTGCTCGCAGGTTTGTTGGTGGGTAAATACCACAAAGCGCGCGAACTCAATGTTACGTTGGAATTAAACCCAGATAGTCTACTCGGTGCAATAGCCCGTACCGAGATGCTCGAACGAGTGGTATCAATACTGGGTAATTTGATCGATAACGCCATTGATGCAGCAATTAGAGCAAGTAACGAACGCACACCGTATGTAAGAGTGACCGTTGATGAAACCAGTAAAACGCTGTTATTCGATGTAGAAGACAGTGGTTTTGGTGTTGGCGATGATCACGAAGTGATATTTACGCCACAATACAGCTCTAAAGCCGGGGCAGAACACGGTATTGGTTTATATTTAGTAAAGACCAATTTGGACTCCTGTGGAGGGAGTTTAGAAATTGGTGAATCAGATTTAAAAGGCGCACGACTAAGCGTTTATATTCCTAAATAACGTAATTTAGGGTAACAAGCCGTGGTAAAGCAAATAATAATAAAACGAAATGCGGCACATTAGCAATGCTAAAAATGAGTAATAAACAATGACATATTCAGTAGTTATCATCGAAGATGAAATAGAAGTCGCACAACTTTTGGCGCAATACTTATTGCTACCAAATGGTGTGGCGGGTAATCAAGCTGCAAGGCAAAGCCAGCGTCAAGGCCAGTATCAGGTTGTGGGTATTGCTGCAAACCTAAGCACGGCAACGGCCTTGTTGCATGCGATAGAGCCAGACCTTATTCTACTCGATATTCATTTACCAGATGGCAATGGCCTTGAGTTATTAAGTGACTTACGCCGACGTGCAATAAAAAGTGATGTTATGTTGCTTACTGCAGCCAAAGAAGTCGAAACTCTTGAAAAGGCCATGCAGCTTGGTGCCTGTGACTTTTTAGTTAAGCCGCTGATGCTCAATCGCCTTGATCAAGCATTGGCGCGTTTTGAAGCGCGTCAACGTTGCCTATCAGACGCAGACGAAGTCACGCAATCTATGGTGGATACGTTATTTGGCTCAAATGAGCAAAGTAAAGCGGTGGTAAGGCTCCCTAAAGGGGTTGATCAGCTTACGCTGAAAAAGATTATGGATGCATTTAAAAATAATCAAAAAACACCATTTACTGCCCAGCAAATGGGCGATTTAGTGGGAGTGAGTCGCTCTACAGCAAGGCGTTATCTTGAATATTTACTAGAGGCTGAACAAGTCAGCGCCGACCAAAGCTATGGCAGTATTGGTCGGCCTGAACGTTGCTATAAAATGGGTTAGTGATGTGGCAAAGCGCTTAGGTTAATCTCTGGCGCTTTGCTTGCTAGGCGTTGCATACGAGAAGGCAAACGTGGGTATATTGAAAGCACACATTTACCTTTACTAGAAAGAGTCAATATTCCCCAGAAAACTGGTTAAAATTGACCACGCAATTTACGCGCGTATTTCATGGCGTAGTAGGCGGGGCATCTTCATAAGAAAGTTACTGTGAAAATCTACACAGAAAACGGCGAGCAAATATAGGTAACTGCGAAAAGTTGCTGGCATAAAGTTAAAAGTCCCCAGTAAAAAGTTAAAACTGCAACTATGCAGTCATTTTCATGCGTGTAATTTAAGCTTAAGAGGACAAGTAACTCATTTAATGGGTGAAATGAAAGTAACGCAGCAGTAAAAGATAAACTCATAACCTAAAAAGTAAATTTAAAGGAGCAGCTGTGTTGGTGCTATTAAAGTGGCTGTCTAGTTTATAGTTTACTGGCGAAGACCTTCGTGCACGTTTTATTGAAAAGTAATCTATCGCTAAGCTGTTTAAACGAATAAAAATAGTTGGCTTTTTCTTGTGAATTTAACATTGCAGTATGGTTACAGTATGGTTGTTTAGTGTAATATTTGAGCTGTATAATATACGCCGTTTTGGGGGGGGGTTATAACCCCCCCCAAAAAAAAAGGTGCTGTTCAATACGCTTTTTTTTGATTTATGCCTATCTTCTTAGGGAAGTGTTTTTAATAAATGGGCAAATAAGGAAATTAAATATGTTAAAAAAAATATTCATGATCTTGCTTTTCTTTTCTCAATCAGTGTTTGCTGGAGATAAAATAGCAACGACTTGTCATGGTTGTAATTCCAATGATATGAAGATACGAGCTGGAAATGTAGGCTGGGGTGAGCACGGACAAACAATAAATGTATTAGATTTTACACAATCAAAAATTGAAACTTATGAAAACTACACAGAATGGGATCAAGAGCACGGGTATGTGAGTCATCGTGAAATTATTAGAGTTAAAACCTCGGAAACGGATAAAAAAATATTTCAAGAAGTTAGTGATGCCCTTAATGAATTAGGAAATAATACATCTTCAAGCATAGCCCCCCCAGATGTCATTAATAACGTCTGGGATTTGCCAAATTATTCTAGAAATAAAAATAATTTAACAGACTATATTAAAGATCAACTTTGGGTTAGTTCAATAACAATCGAAGCAGTAAAAGATAAAGCTAGAAAATTAGGTTTTCTATCTGGTGAGTTAAACAAATATTGGTTACCTACTGCTAATGGAGGAAAGGTACTTTTTTCTATGAAGATAGATGGGGGAATAATTATTATAGAACTTCTGGAAGCAAGAGATAGTGACAATAATACCGTACCATTTAAAGTAAGTGATATTGGAACATACAAATTTAACAACCATAGTAATATTGGGGCTGCATCTGGTGCATTTTCAAGATTTGGGTTTTCTACAAGTATTAGAGTTGGCGCAGTAACAATTATAGACTGCGACAGTAGTGGGAAGTGCAGGCAAGTACCACCACCTAAATCAACAGATTAAAAAACAAAGGTGAAAAGGTGACACCCATTCTAAAGTTTGTATTTTTTATATTTTTCACTAACTTTTAATTAGTGTAAAATATAATCAGGGTGTCACATGGCAATTGCAAGAAAGCGTCAAGTAAGTTTGGTTGATACAAAGTATTATCACTGTATTTCACGTTGCGTTCGTCGTGCTTTCTTGTGCGGTGAAGACCGTTTTACAGGGAAGTCTTTTGAGCATCGCAGAGGGTGGGTTGAAGACAAACTGCTCAGTCTAGCCAAGGTATTTTGTATTGACGTTTGCGCTTATGCGGTAATGAGTAACCACACGCATTTAGTGCTGTATGTTGATGATAAAAAAGCAGAGCGCCTTAATGATAAAGCCATTATTATCCGTTGGCATAAACTCTGTAAGGGCACCGTGCTCACCAATAAATACATTCAGGGTGAAAAAATTAGCGACGCCGAGCGGTTCTTTTTAGATAAAACCATTACCGAATACCGCGAACGCTTAACCAGTATTAGTTGGTTTATGCGACAGTTAAACGAAGATATCGCCCGCAAAGCCAATAAAGAAGACGGGTGTACAGGCCGATTCTGGGAGGGAAGATTCAAATCACACGCATTATTAGATGAAGCCGCCATAGCTGCATGCATGGCCTATGTCGATTTAAACCCAATTAGAGCCAAAATGGCGAATACCCCAGAAGAGTCAGCCCACACCAGTGTACAAAAACGCATTGAAAGTGCAAAGGACGGCAAACAACCCAAACAACTCCTGCGCTTTGCAGGGATGCCCAGGCAGCACATGCCCAAAGGATTACCGTTTGAGCTAAAGTCTTACTTAGAATTAGTAGAGCTCACAGGGCGATGCTTGCGTGAAGACAAACGCGGCCACATTGAAGAGGCGAACTTACCACTTTTAGCGCGCATCAATATCTCCCCTGAAAACTGGTTAAAACTCACCACACACTTTACCCGCGTATTTCATGGCGCAGTGGGTAGACCGTCATCACACGCAGGTTACTGCGAAAATTTAAACAGAAAACGACGCAGCAACCTCAGCAACTGCGAAAAACTACTGGCGTAGTGTTAACACTCATTTAAAACTAAAATTGCTCTTCAAGGGAAAAGCGTATGTGCCCGCAATGTAGACTCCTGCATTTTTGAATTTAGCCAAATTCAGTGAAACCGTGTTTAGATCGTGATTATGTCGAAAATGTTCACTTACTGATGACTTCAAGCGATGTGTTTGTTGTTTTGCTTCCAATGAATGATTGCGATGGGTGTTAACTTAAGTTTTCAAGGTGCGCATAAAGTTTTTGCTAATGCCGATGGTGTGGATGGAACTGGAAATAATGCACCCATATCAAGGCATACAATAAGTTCTTCTCGTACTGCAAGAGATAGCTTACGTGTGATATCTTCTCAAGCACGTTTACTAAGAACACCAGCTGAAATTACTAGTTATAACCGCAATTGGCTAAAACATTCTGCGTATAGGTTTGAATGGTCAGTTTCTAGTGCTTCAAGGAAATAGAATGTCAAAAAATAAAATGTTAGCTCTATTATGTTTAATAGTTAATTCACAGGTGTGCTTTTCAAGTTCGATTGAAAAGCCAGCTAGACCCATTTCAGCTGAAATATATACAATTTGCGATTTGGTATATTGTAATACGAGTGTTGTTTTAAAAAATAATACCGCATTTGAAATTAAGGTAATTTCAAATTACTTTGACGAAACTCATTTTACTGAGCATGCTTTTAATTTTTATAAGGCGAAAGATGTATATGCAACGAATAATCCGTTTGACAATCCATTACTGTTTCAAAATGTGGAGTTTACAAAACTCAAAGAAGACGCAATATTTAAACCTTTAGAAGTCAAAATTTACACTACGCTAATAAAAAGAGATAGATTGAATTTTGAAAAAGGTACTGAATATGTTGTTTATGCTGCTGATATGTATACTCGCTACATCATTAATGGAAACCAATCAACAATAAGGTCATTACATAGTAAGTTTGGAATAGTTGATGATTTACTTACCTTGCCTGATGATTAAACTAAGTGCTATTTATAGGGACGGGCCTTGCATTTTGCAGACCTGCCTCATTCTAAAGAATTAAGGAAAAGAAAAAACAAAGATTAAACAAAGATGACACCCATTCTAAAGTTTGCTTTCGGTGAATAATTAAGATGGGTGTCAACTTAAATTCTCAACTTAAATTCGGGTCTAGGTAAAAATTCAAATAGCTTTGTGGATAGTTATAAAGATGCGAAATCAAGAATTGACTAAAATTTTATTTATACCAATATTAATTGCTATTTTTTTAGCTTTTTTCTTTATTGAATCTTATAAAGAAAAAGAAAAGTGCAGGTTAACGTTGGCTAATTTAAACTCATTTTTTGAGCTTAGTAACTCTCCAGTAAAAAAAGGTGCAAATATTATAAGTGATGGTTCTTACTTTGTATTTAAGACAGCAGGTGGAAATTCATTAATGTATTATTTACTTGTTGAAAAGAAAAATCGCTTTGAGTTGCATGAGTTCTTTCAGTTTGGAGGGTGGAAGTCTCAAAATTTAGAGGTTGGAGAAGGTCGATTGATTTTTGATAAGTTAAGAGCTCTATCTACTGAACCAGCTAGTGAGTCTAAATTATTTCATAGCTCTTGTGCTGTAACTGAGTATAGAGATGAAAACTCTAAGGTATTGAAATATACAAATGAATCACATCCTGTCTCAGTAAAGATAATTAATGAAATCTTTAGTAAAAGAGAGAGCGTCTTTAATCAGGAAGAGCACCTTTTCCGGATGAAAGATAGTCAAATTAACTATCTGAATAAGGATGTTTTCGCCGAGCTAGGAGAACGGTGAAAACAGAAATGAGTTGAATAGAGAAACAAAGATGACACCCATCCTAAAGTTTGCTTTCGGTGAATAATTAAGATGGGTGTCAACTTAAATTATTAAGATATACAAACAGAATTAGAATGCAAGCTGGTGCAAATTATCAACGTACGCATTATCTTGAAGAAAAAGGGACATTATATGCAATACCTTAAACTATTATTTGCTCTTACCGTTACATTGATAACTTCATGTACCAGGTTTGAAACAAACTTACATGAATATGAGGAATTATGTAACTTTAATGATGAGTTGATCAATGGCTTAGAAAGTGAAGTTAATAATAGTATTAGCGGCCTCTCGGAGTTAAATAACTTCTTGTTGGTTCGACAGCTGCATCCTAGTAGTAATAGTTATAGTGTGACACTTTTCGAAAATGAGATATCAAAAGGAACAGTTTATTATATAAACAGTGAGGAAAATAAAGTCTTTAGTTTATTATCGCCTCAATATGTCGATAATGTTCTCAATGCTATCAAATCATTAGAGACTATTAATGTTTCTGATCATTTTACAACCGAAAATGTTTTTGGCTTTTCGTGTTACTCAATCGAAGTTAATAGCAGTTCTAGTTACAAGAGTTACAACTTTGTTGGGATGACAAAAAATTCTGATTTATATGAATTGGTCAGTAAAATAGAGAGAGCAGCAGCACTTGCTTACTACTGATAAAAAAAGAAAAGTTGGGGTCACCCATTAGTCAGCCGTTGTAAAGTGCGAGTAAATAGGGTCACCCATTAGAAAGTTCCGGTCAAGCAGGCAGCTGTGTTTTCTTGATCTTTTTATTCAAAAAACCAAGTGTTGTTACTTTTTAAACTCACTTTAAATATGACTATGCATCCAGTAATGACGTCGATTGGTGTGAATATGCACCAGTCACCCATATGAATTTAGGCTGTTCAATTAAGCATCGTTGATGGTTAATTAAGGCCCTTGGCTTTCGCCTCAGTCATCGTTTAGTGCCAATGTCTGTCCAGTTTTTGGCAGTGTTATAATACAGGAGGTAGTGACTTTGCTGAGGCTGGCTCTACTCAAATCGGGTTTTCTAACAATTACTTTAAGAGTAACCTTCGATATGGTGATGTTCCTCAAACTACAATTATTCATGAAGTATCACATTTACCAAGTTTTGATTATGGTCATGTGCATAATGGAGATACCAGTTTTGGCTCAAGGATTAAGGATATAAAGGTTCTTAATTCTGTAGCACATAGATCGTTTTCACCGAGAGAAAGAGTGTCTGCTATTTCTCATTTGAGGCACAACCCTTATGTTTTAGAACATAGTATGATGGGGAAAAATTATGTTGATTAAAAAACTAGCTATTGTAACTTTGATGATATTCACATGTTTATCTTGTGCTAAAAGTAGGGCAGTCGATGTTAAAGTCAATTTAAGCTGTAACTTTGAAAATGAAGAATTTAATTTATTAGTAGGCTACAGTAATAACAATTTAAAAGATTCAAGAAAAATAAGATTCAATACTGATTTCAGTGGGTTAGCTTTATTTAAATACGATGAATATAAGCAAGCCATTAACACTGGTAATAGCTTGCTTATATTCATGAAAATTTTTTTAAAACATCATGAAAAAATAACTCCTTTCGAAGTTGAAATTAAAGCCGGTGAAATCTTCATTATTGATATCCCAATAGAGAAAATTTATAAATTAACCATTTCAGAAGAGGAGTATATAGTTTCGCTTATGGAAGTTGTGAAAATAAATAGTGAGTACAGAAAGTTTTCAAGTAACAGCCTGGTTATATCTAAATATGGATGTTTTGAAGCATAGATTAAGCTTTTAGAAATAGGAAAAAGAGTGAATAGGGTCAGATCACTTGCTTCATAATACTTTATCATGATTGTTCAGGTACTGGGATATGAGTGGTGTTGTGAAGCGGGTCTTGCATTTTGCCTTTTACAAAATATCAGGAACAGGTCTTACATTTTATTGACCTGTCTCCTTCTAAAAAAATTAAGGAAAATAATGAAAAAACTATTAATTTTATCGTGTTTTTATTTTTAAGTGACACAGTATTTGCTTGTAACCGGGCGTCAGGAAAATCGATTGTAAACATTCGTGTAAGGCCAGTTGTCGATTACGTACTATAGTATATTTGTCGCTTGAAGGAGCGACAAATAGAAACAAAGATAAAAACAAAGATGACACCCATTCTAAAGTTTGTACCTACATGACCGCAGGTGGGAGAGTAATGGCTAAGTTTGACTATTCAGCATTTAAAGCAGCATCTGCTCTAGATGGCTCAATCACGCAAAAAGGTTTTTTATATCGCCACGACGGGGTTGATTGGGTTAATAATGGCGGGGAAATGGCAAAGGATGATAGGTATAAATGGCTAAACTAAATATTGTTTTTTATAAATTATCACTGTGTTTACTTGTTTTCGGATGTTCTGATCTAGAAGCAAGACCAAATAAAACTAGTATTTTCGAAATATTAGGTAATAGAGCATCTTTTCAAGATAAAGAAGTTATTTTACAAGGTGTAATATCATCTCAAAGTAAAGACCATTTTTTATTTCCAAATAAAGAGTCTTATGAGTTTTATGACTATGGTGCTGCTCTCTCTTTATCGCTTAATTTGCCAGAGGACAGCTTAAGAAAATTAGAAGGTAAGAGAGTTTCTATTCATGCTTTTTTTTCTTACAAAGAAAATGGAAAGCTAACGGGTAGCTTAAATGAAGTGAAAAGCGTATCGATACTACCAGATAGAAATGGGGTGATTAAAAGGTTTAGCTTTACAATGAAACAAAGATGACACCCATCCTAATGTTGTGATTCAATGAAACCGGACACAAATTTAGGTGGTATTATTACCACTCAAACAGAGGTGTTCTATGACAAAACAACGTCGCTCTTTTTCTCAAGAGTTTAAACTTGATTCAGCAAAATTAGTCCTTGATGAAGGATACTCACTCCCAGAAGCTGCTCGCTCACTAGAAGTCGGTGAAACAGCTCTTCGTCGTTGGGTTAAGCAATTACAAGATGAGCGTGGTGGCACAACACCAAACTCTAAAGCGCTTACTCCTGAGCAGCTGAGAATTCAGGAGCTTGAAGCTAAAGTTAATCGGCTTGAAAGAGAAAAAACAATTTTAAAAAAGCTACCGCTCTCTTAATGTCAGACGAGATGAACAATATTCGTTGATAGACCAATTAAGTGAGCATGAGTCTGTGGAAATGGTCTGTAGCGTATTTAATGTTCCGCGTTCAAGTTATTATGATTTTAAGCAGCGTGTGACATCAATTAAACTTGAAGAGGTGCAACTTAGGTCAACGATTAATGAGTTATTTTCACTCAGTCGTGGAGCTGCTGGTAGCCGCATGTTGGTGGCGATGCTAAAAGACGCTGACTTACCTGTTGGCGTCTTTAAGGTACGCCGTATCATGCGTGACATGGGGTTGGTCTGTAAACAACCTGGGCCTCATTCATATAAATTAGCGAAGGGGGAGCGGCCAGACATTCCAAACAGACTTAACCGTGAATTTGAAGTAAATAGCCCAAACCAAGTTTGGTGTGGGGATATTACGTATATATGGACGGGTAAGAAATGGTCGTATTTGGCTGTTATTATTGACTTGTTTTCTCGTCGTGTGGTTGGCTGGGCAATGTCTGATAAGCCTGATACTGACTTAGTTATTAAAGCATTAGATAGAGCATACGAACAACGAGGCAAACCATCTGGGCTGATGTTTCATTCAGACCAAGGGAGTCAATACAGCGCAAAAAGGTTTCAACAAAGGCTGTGGCGTTACCGTATAAAACAAAGTATGAGTCGCCGAGGGAATTGCTGGGATAATGCCCCGATGGAGCGCCTATTTAGAAGTTTAAAAACAGAATGGGTTCCCTCATTGGGTTATCGTAATTATCAAGAAGCTGAAAAAGATATTAGCTATTATTTGATGAATTACTATAACTGGCGCAGGCCGCATAGCCACAACCAAATGGTTGCCCCTGGAGTAGCCGAAGAAAAACTTAATTCACTGTCCGGAATTAGTTGACCACAACATAAAGTTTGCTTTCGGTGAATAATTAAGATGGGTGTCAACTTAAATTAGTTATTTTAAGGGAAAAGGAATGAAAATACCTTTAATGGGTTCTGGAAAGCCAAGAATGAAAGTTAGACTAGATGGGAAGTATGTAATTGAATAGTCGACCTGATTTCTTTAACAAAAGTGCGATATTACAATCAGTTTTAGTTATATCGCTTTTTTTATTGGCTGATTTATACCTTTTAAATTTTGATAAGTTTGAGATCGGTTATTCAATTAGCTTTTACTTAAAGTTTTTTGTTGTGTTTATATACTTGTTAGCGACGGATAAATTTGATTCATTATTTTTAGAGAAAAATACAGACTTAACTTTAGTACTCGATATTTCAGCGCTCTATTTTTTAATTTGGTTACTAGTAACTGAATTTATATTTGAAAAGCAAGAGCTTTCAAAATTAATAGGTTTGATAATAGTCGTTTTACTATTTGGCTCTGTTTCTTTTTTTATTGAGGTTATAACTAGGCTTAAAGGAACCAGATTGGCTTTTTTAAATTTAATAATAATACTAATAATTGTAATTATTATTTTTTCAGCTGCTTTTTTATTTTTTTTCGGTGACTGGGCTTGGGGGATAGTCTCGCCTTATGAATGGTTCGAAAGCTACTAAAAAAGTGTTAGGGTTAGGTCTTGCATTTTGCCTTTTATGAAATCTCAAGGACAGGTCTTATAGTTTGCAGACCTGTCTCCTTCTAAAAAAATTAAGGGAAATAATGAAAAAACTATTAATTTTATCGGAAAAGAAAAAACAAAGATGACACCCATCCTAAAGTTTGCTTTCGGTGAATAATTAAGATGGGTGTCAACTTAAATTTTTTATTAAGATGGGTGTCAACTTAAATTTTTTGGGGGAACTATAATAATTGGTGCACTAACGGGCTATCGTGCGCATTTAATAGTTTTAAACATAAGAAGGATTAAATTTAATGAAAATTTCATTTAAACTTTTACTTTTGATGCTTTTATTTTTAATTCCGGCCTGTAGCTATGAGGTTGATACAGAAGGTAGTTATAAGTCTTATCGCTATTACAGAATAGATGGTGAGGTATTGGAAATAAATCTTAAAAGTAAGATTGTTTTAGAAGGGAGTGGTGTAAATTCATTGTCAAATTGTAATATTGATGGGTTCAGAAAGTGTTTTATTTTTGACTCGACAATAATTGCCATTCCGAGGGAAAGTGTTTTACCAAGCGGAAGTTTTGAGAAGTATAGTTCAGGTAATGTGTTAGGTGGTAGGTTGAAATATAATATAACTAAAACTGAACTAGATCTTGGTGGTAATAACTATTCGGGCTTCTTCATAACTATTGGAGAAAGACCAAAGTTAATAGATGAAGGAAAGGTCTATGGTTCTTACTTCTATAGCTTAGAGCATGGGGTATTAATATTTGAGCATTATGATTATGTAAGCGATGACTATACGAAAATAGGTGATAATCTTTTTTTAATTTCTCGAACTTTATGGAGTGATGAAGGAATTAGATAGAATGAGTGAGGTATTTAGGGTCAGGTGCATTCGGTCGCAATCGTGAGAAACACACTATTATTGATGGCACAACCTATAAAGAAATATGGGCTTTTAGAATAAAGTGAATAGGGTCAGGTCTTGAATCTTGCCTTTTACAAAATATTAGGAACAGGTCTTACATTTTGTTGACCTGTCTCATTCTAAAAAAATTAAGGGAAATAATGAAAAAACTATTAATTTTATCGTGTTTTTATTTTTAAGTGACACAGTATTTGCTTGTAACCGGGCGTCAGGAAAATCGATTGTAAACATTCGTGTAAGGCCAGTTGTCGATTACGTACTATAGTATATTTGCCGCTTGAAGGAGCGACAAATATGCGGATTGGACAAAACGCGACGTTGAAATAACTTTAATTGTTAGGCAAGGCGTTTAAGTTTACCTCAGGCGCTTGACTCACTGGGCGTTCAAATTCGCTGTGTAATTTAGTAGGTCCTGTAAAAAAGCCGGTGTTGCGTAAGTAAAACCCCGTATTCTCAGTGCCACCTTGATAGTCCATTCTCGATTTTTTAGCGGCGGTTGCATCATAGGTAAAACGTGCTTTAGTTAGTGCATGCCACTGGCCTTGGGTGTCTCTAAGCCATTGATTGCTATAAAGCGCTTTGCGTTCAAACTGGCCTGCATCAGGGATAAAGTTTTCTAAAAAGCTGTGTGGTCTTGTTACATATGTATTGGTACTTGGGCGTCTAAATGATGCGATAAATAGCCATTTTGCAGCAATAGGATCATAAAAGTAGGCGCTGTAATCAGTATGATTGGCAAGATTTTTAGTCGGATTAACTTTAAGTAAAAAGCGATAGGTTTGCTCTGCTTGCCATGGGAAAACGAGGTAACTTTGACCCCCAGAGCCTTCGTTACCAAATTTACCTGTGTAAACATCTTTGCCTTTAGCAAGTTGTTGAATACGCATTTCCACAGGGATAGCAGCAGGGTCATCGGTATGAAAAGGACTCCACACTGAAAATAATACGCGCCGTTCAGTGGCTGAATTAACTTGAATGCCAAAGTAGCCTTCTGCAAAACCATTGGCCATAAAATAAGAGCCTTGCTTATCGTAGCCTTGTGGCACAGTCAGCTCTGAATAAAACCATTGATAGTTTTTAGTGGTATCAGCTACTGGGTAGTTTAAATGCACAGATGGCCCACGACGACCCCAATAAATATCATCTTTTACATATAATGGGGCAGCAGCGTCTTTATTTAGCGTGACAATAACCCCTTGAATATCAGCAAAGGTGTTGCTGCTGCGAGTTAACCCGCTAAGCGTGAGTTGCTGATAGCCTGCATCAGTTGGGTTGAACTTCCCAAGATCGATGTCTTGAAATTGTTGGTTTGTGAGTTTAATAATTTGGCTGTGCTGATTAAAGTCGACTTTTAATTGACTGTTGCCATCGGTCACTTTTACACGTAATTTTAAATTAAAAGGGGTTTTTGTTGGCAGGTAAAAGTAGTGATTTATTGGTATTGTGGGGTCTTGCCAATGCGTAATCCCTTCATCGCTGATAAGTTCTTTGTTTTCTTTAATGCTATGGCTGGTGGCACTATTGCCATAACTGGGAATGAAGTAGTCAGTGGTTTGAGTCGCCGTTACAAAGGAAGAAAATAAGCTCCCTATTAATGAGGCAACAAGTAGTAAAAATCTCATAGTGTGTTCCATAAAAAAAGCGCCGATAAACGGCGCTAATCAGCTTAAAATGATGCCGAAAAGCCCAAGCTAATCGAGCGACCATAGCGCGCCAAGCGACGAATCTGTTCTTCAGTTTTAACATACGACCATTGTCGTTCGTTTGTTAAGTTAGTTACGCTTAAATCAACGCGCATTTTTTCAGTAATGTTGTAGCTAGCACTAAAATCAAATTGACCATAATCAGCCGCCCATTCTGGGCCGCCCCATGCGTCTGGGTATACAAGGTAATCGTCGCGCCAGTTATAAGCAATACGCGTTTGGTAATCACCTTTCTCATAATAAATAACCGCGTTATACGAATGCTCAGACATTCCTACAAAAGGAAGGTCGTTTAATTCTTCATCGTCATAGCTACTATCTGTAAAAGTATAGTTTACTTGTACGCCTAAGCCATCAAAGGGGGCTGGGAGTATTTCATCAAAAGATTGTTGATAAGCTGTTTCAAAGCCTAAAATGGTTGCGCCTTTTTCTGATGTAGGTGAAATTTTAGTAAAAATAGGGCCGTCTACTGCAACGCCATCTTTAAAGTAATTACCTACTTGTGCTGTGCCTACACGGCCACGGGCTATGACAGACTCTATGTCTTTATAATAAGCTGCAAATGTGAGTGCGCCATAATCAGAGAAGTACCATTCAATAGTGGTATCAATCTGATTTGCTCTCAGTGGTTTGATACCTGGGTTAGAGGCATGGTATTCAGCATTATTAAAATCTAAATAACTGTACGGTGATAAGTAACCAAGGTTTGGCCGTGTGATCACTTTTGCGGCACTAAAGCGGTACAATAAATCATCGCGTAAATTAAGTTTGAAGTTTAAGCTAGGCAGTACATCCGTGTAGCTTTCTTCTGTGGTTGAGCGTGCATAATAATCGTCAATATCACCATCAACACGGTAGCTTAATGCGCCATCTTTTTCAGTCACATTGTAGCGAACGTTATCTACATCAAAGGTGTAACCATCCGATGTGACGTCGGTTTTAATAACTCGTACGCCCATGTTTAGTGCAAACGGTAATTGGCCTAAATCGCCTTGTAGGTTTGTTTCAACAAAGGCGGCTAGGGTTTGCTCTGTTAGTGCAAATGAATCTTTAGGGCTGTTTTTTGCAACAATTTTATCTTGAGCTGCTTGTGGGTTGATTGTTTCATAAAAAGCATACAGCTTGTCGTAATCAAAGCTTGCCCATGGATCAGGGTGTTTGCCGGGTTCGCCATCTAAGAAGTTATCAAAATTAGCAGGGACTAATACATCAGCAGGTAAGCGGAATAAATTTAAGCCGCCAAGCTCTTCTACACTTGAGTCATCAAAACTATCGTACTCAGAGTTTTTAAAGTAAGCGCCGCCGTTACTAAACATTGAGGCATTTTTAGATTTAAATACGCTGCGCTCTTTAGTTTGTTTACCGTAATGTAGACCAAATTGCACATCTTTGACGAGTTCAAACGAAGGGATGTAAGTTGCTGCTAGGCGTACTTCTTCGATTTTGTCTTTAACATCAGTGCCGGAGTTGTAGCTGTAATGTGCGCCAAAAGGTTGCTCAGAACTAAGCGCTGGTGTCATTGTTACATCTGGTAGCATATTACTGCCGGTTTGGTCGATAGTGATACCATCAACAAAGCCACGCGCAACAATAAAGCGGTTATTACCGTTACTCACATTTTTTGCTTGTGATTGTGAAATATCTAAATCAACCGTTAAGCTTTCTGTGGCATACCAAACTGTATTAAAGCCCCATTGCCATGTATCGGTATTACGCGGTACAGATACATTAAGCAGTTCTGCCATTGCGCCATCAACTAACTCTACGTAATTTGCATTGCCATCATCATTAAATTTTACTTCACCGATTGCCGGAATGCCGGGAGTCCATGATTCGTCATAGGTGACAAATGAAATCTGATATTGTTCGCCATTGGTTTCGTACTGTGAGTACATGCTATCAAAGTTCACATCAAACTTGTCAGAGGGGCGCCATTGTAGCGCTAGGCTTGCGCCAAGGCGTTCACGGGTATCTTGCCAGTTTGAATAACGTACGTAGCCTGGAATGATCGAGGGATATGATTGCTCGTTATCTTCAAGTATACCGTTACCATTGCTATCGATTGGAATACGAACGTCTACATTTTCGTCTGGATCATAAAACCCTTGGCCTTCATAAGAATCTGCTCGTTGAGTACGCTCAGAATAAACCGCGGTAAATAATGCGCCAAAGGTATCGTCAAAAAAAGTATCGCTAATCAAAAAGGATGCTTGTGGGTTTATATCACCCGTACGCTCTTCATAAATACCTTTTGCACTGCCAGATAAAGTAAAACCGTCTAAATCGAGAGGTTTACGGGTTTTGATATTGATGACAGAGCCAATGCCGCCTTCTTGTGTTTTACTTTGTGGGGATTTATATACTTCGAGGGATTGGACTATTTCAGGGGCGATTAAGTCAAAATTAAAGTTACGGCTGGAATGCTCTGATGCCATGCGCCGACCATTAACGGTGGTTACGTTATAGTCACCACCTAAACCTCGCACGGTAACATTTTGGCCCTCGCCACCGTTACGGGTAATCGCAATCCCCGTCATCCGTTGCAGTGCCTCTGCAATATTTTGATCGGGAAACTTACCAATATCCTCTGCTACTATGGCATCCATAACCCCAACGGCTTGTTGTTTTAAATACAGGGATTCCTTAATACTTGAGCGAACACCTCTGACTTCGATTACTTCTACCTGCTCGGTCTCGGCTTCTTTTTCCTTTTTTTTGTCTTCTTCAGCAGCCAGCGTAGCACCACTGAAAATGGCACTCATGGACAAAAACAGGGTGGACAGTTTTAATTGTGCTTTCATAATAGTTACCTGTATTTTACTTGTTGATGGTTATTTTTTATTGGTTTATTACCAAGCGTGTTGGGTGTCTTTTTCCAGTACGCTTGGGGGAAATCACGAAATAATGCCAAGTGGCTTTGCTTGCTGCCAAAGGCCGCGAGTGAAATCAGGGAAGTCCTTGCTGTTACTACGATCAGCGACAGACTCTACTGATAATGGGAAAACAGCAGACCATGCGGCTGCGTCATACACATCTTGATCAAGTGGTTCGCCGTTGCGCAGGCAAAACACAATGCGCCAAAACATTAAAAAGTCCATGCCGCCATGGCCGCCGTTACGTTCAGCCTCAGCGCCCATTTTTTGCCAGAGCGGGTGATCGTATTTGTTATACCAATCAGCCATGTCGTAATCCCACTCGTGGTAGCTTTTACTGCCACCTTGCTCAAGTGCGATCCGATTTGGAAAGCCTGCAAATGCGCCGTTAGTGCCTTGAATTAGGTTGTGACGAGAGTAAGGGCGTGGCGTGGTGGTGTCGTGTTGCACCATAATGCTACGACCTTTTACTGTTTTGATAATGCTGGTGTTCATATCACCCGCAATGTAGTTAAGCTTATTGCGGCTATGATCTGCGGGAAATTCTTTTTTAGCGTAGGCGGCGCGCCCTAATGATGGCGAGCTCATTGAGCTTATATAGTCAAAACGGTCGCCACGGTTAATATTCATATACTGGGACACTGGGCCTAAACCATGAGTTGGGTATAAATTACCATCAACAGCTGCGTGCCAAGGGGTGCGCCAAGAACCTGTTTTATGATCAATTTCTTTCATCTGCCAGCGAAGTTCATGAATGTACGCCGCTTCACCGTGCAATAACTCTCCAAAAACCCCTTGGCGAACCATATTAAGCACCATGAGCTCGTCACGGCCGTAGCAAACATTTTCTAACATCATGCAATTTTTTTGTGTGCGCTCAGAGGTATTAACAAGTTGCCATGCTTCTTCTACTGTCACGGCTGCGGGCACTTCAACAAAAGCGTGTTTACCGCTTTCCATGGTATCGACAGCCATGGGGGTGTGCCATTGCCACGGTGTTGAAATAATGACAATATCAATGTCTTGGCGTTCTAACATACGCCTATAATCGAGGTCACTTTTACCGTAGGTATCTGGTTTTTTAAAGCCTTTATCAACAACAACTTTCACAGCTCTGTCTACTACGGCTTGATGGGTGTCACAAATAGCTTTTATCTCAACGCCATCAAGATGACAAAAATGTTTTACAGCGCCAACTCCGCGTTCACCAACCCCAATAAAGCCCACTCTTACTACATCCATTTTTGGCACTGTTAAGCCAAGGGTTGAACGTCCTTGTTGCGGCGTTCTGAGTATTGATTTGGGATTTACTGTCGAAGCACAGCCTAAAGCTGCGCTTGTTGCTGCAATTGCGGCCATTGATTGTAAAAACCGTCTACGGTTGAGATCGCCCATGACATTGCCCTTATATATTTATTATTTGTGAATTCGCTTTCGTAGGCTTTTATTTGTACACCCAAGAAAACATCAAAGCAAGATAAAAATCTTTCATTTACTTTCATTTGTGGCGGTGTGTAATTTTAATTTTCATTTAAGTTGTTTTAATTCAGTTGTTTGGTGTTATTTATTGTTAATAAATAAAAAATGTAAATAAATTAAATTGAAAGTAAGTGAAAGCTGAGTACAATGAATGAAAGTAAATAATGAAAGAGAGCGGGCATGCTTAACACTATCGAAAGACGTCATGAAATTGTGCAATTAGTTTGCAAGCAAGAACGCGTACAGGTTCCTGAGCTTGCTCAGCTGTTTGGCGTATCGACGGTTACTATTCGAAATGATTTAAATGAATTGGATGAAAAAGGTTTGTTGGTGCGCTCTCGCGGTGGTGCTGTGATGAGTAATCGCCTTACGCAAGAGTTGTCATTAAAAGAGAAGCATGACGCAAATCGCGGAATTAAAGAGCGGCTAGGCAAATTTGCTGCAAGCTTAATTAAAGATGGTGAATCGATCATTTTAGATTCAGGGACCACAACGGAAGAGGTCGCTAAAAATTTAACCAATCACCATGGTGTCGTGGTGATGACTAACGGGTTGAATGTCGCACATTCGCTGTTGAATGCACCATCCGTTGAAGTATTAATGACTGGTGGCACGCTACGTAAAAAATCATTGTCATTTTATGGCCGCCAAGCTGAGCAGCATTTGCAGCAGTACCACTTTGATAAGTTGATTTTAGGTGTTGATGGTTTTGAAAAAGATGTGGGGATCACGACGCATTTTGAATTGGAAGCCTTATTAAACAGAGTGATGTGCGAAGTATCGCGAGAGATCATTGTTGTTACCGATTCCAGTAAATTTAACCGTAAAGGCGTGCATAAAATTATAGCCGCCAGTGAAGTAAATGTATTGATAACAGACAGTGGCATTCCAGCTGAGATTAAAACGGCCATCGAGAATGCGGGTGTACAGCTACACATAATTGACCTTTGACTTTAGTCATAACTACAAAAGATTAACCAACATAGAGGCTTGCAATGACGATATTACAGCAATTAATCGCAGCGAATAAACGCGGTGAAAAACAAGGTATTTATGCCGTGTGTTCGGCGCATCCATTGGTGCTTGAAGCCGCCATATTGCAAGCCAAGCAAGACAGCAGTTACCTACTAATAGAAGCGACTGCTAATCAGGTTAATCAATTTGGCGGTTATACCGGCATGTTGCCTACTGATTTTATAGCATTTGTTGAGCAGCTAGCGACTGAGCAGGGGTTTGCGGTCGATAAACTGATCCTAGGTGGAGATCATTTAGGCCCAGTGTGTTGGTGTGACGAGGATGCTGGATCAGCGATGCAAAAGGCTGAGCAGTTAATTGCTGGTTATGTGGCGGCAGGGTTCAAAAAAATCCACCTAGATACCAGTATGCGCTGCGCTGATGACGACGCAATTTTAGCAGATGAAACGGTGGCAATACGTGCGGCGCAGTTGTGTGCTGTGGCTGAAAAAACAGCCGTTGATACATTTGGTCACAGTGATTTGGTGTACGTGATAGGCACTGAAGTCCCCCCACCAGGTGGAGCAGATGAGCATATTGACACGCTCGCTGTTACGCAAACTGCCCATGTTGCAAGTACCTTAGCGCTGCATCACGATGCATTTTTACAGCTCGGTTTATCATCTGCATGGCAGCGTGTAGTGGGATTAGTTGTACAGCCGGGGGTTGAATTTGATAATACCCAAGTATTTGATTACGACAGCAGTAAAGCACAGCAACTAAAGCAGTACATAACAACCGTTGAAGGTATTGCCTTTGAGGCGCATTCAACGGATTACCAAACGTCGGTGGCATATCAGCAGCTAGTGAATGACCATTTCGCGATTTTAAAAGTAGGCCCTGAGCTTACATTTGCGCTACGTGAAGCTTTATTTGCATTAAGCCATATTGAAGATGCGCTCATAGGTACTGAACAGTGCTCGCATTTACGCACTGTAGTTGATGCCGATATGCAGCAGTTTCCAAAAAACTGGCAGCGTTTTTATCAAGTCGAACAATCACTGCAGCAGCTATATCGCCGCTTTAGCTTTAGTGATCGTATTCGTTATTATTGGGGCCAGCAAGGCAATCAAAATGCGGTTGAAACGCTATTTAGTAACTTACAAAAACAGTCGATCCCCTTGCCACTACTAAGCCAGTATATGCCGTTACAGTATCTAGCTGTACGTAATAAAACACTTCAGAACAACCCTAAATCTTTGGTACTTCATCACATAATGCAAGTAACCAGTCGCTACGCAGATGCGTGCTTTAAACAATAATAGACGTAAGTGAGGTAGCAATGTCGAGTTATTTAGCAATTGATGAAACGCTTTTAGAAGCTAGAAATAGTGCATGGACAGCAAAAGAAATTATGCAGCAAAGTGGCTGCTGGCGAGAAACACTCAGCTTGGTAAGTGTTGTACGCAAGCAATTAGATGCTTGGCTTGCAAATGTGTTGGATAAGCCTAATGCGCAAATAGTTTTTACTGGGGCCGGTACCTCTGCGTATGTTGGCGAGGCGGTTGTTGGTTACTTAAACCAACAGTTAGATATTCCATGTCTCAGTATTAGTAGCACCGAGCTAGTGGCTTGCCCGCAGCAGTATTTACAAAAAAATAGGCCAACGTTATTGGTCTCTTTTGCGCGCTCAGGTAATAGCCCTGAAAGTGTTGCTGCTGTTGATGTAGTGAATAACTATGTAAAACACTGTGCTCATTTATTTATTACCTGTAACCCTGATGGCGCACTGAATAAGCAAGCGGCGCAGGATGAGCACTATTTCTCGTTATTGATGCCAACACAAACACTTGACCAAAGCTTTGCAATGACCAGTAGTTTTACGTCGATGCTGGTGGCAGGCTTAGCGGTATTTAGCGATGTGGATAATGCCGTTTTAACGATGGCTGACAGTATTGATAAAAATATTCCGAGCAAGTTAACTCAATTAAAAGAGTTGGCTGAGTTGCCAATGCATCGGCTGGTGTATTTAGGGGCTGGGTCATTAAAAGGGTATGCGCAAGAGTCGGCGTTAAAGCTATTGGAGTTAAGTGCAGGCCAAGTAATGGGGTATTTTGAATCCCCGCTTGGTTTTCGCCATGGGCCAAAATCATTAGTTGATGATAAAACGTTAATCGTCTTATTTGGTTCAAATAATAACTATACAAAACAATATGATATTGACCTACTTAATGAGCTGCAAAGCGATAATAAAGCGATTGCAGTGCATACATTAACCTTGCCAAGTGAGGCCTCTGCTGAGCAGTTAGATGATGTCTTTAATGGCCTGTATTATATGGTGTGCGCACAAATAATATCCTTCTATAAAGCGTGGCAACTAGGTATTACGGTAGATAACCCATGTCCAACCGGTGAGGTAAACCGAGTGGTGCAAGGGGTGACTATTTATCCATTCTCACAAGGTGATATTAATGACTAAGCAGTATATTTATGGCATTGATATTGGCGGCAGTAAAATTGAACTTGCGGTATTTGACGCTTCATTAAAACAACTAGAGTCATGGCGTATTGCAACACCGCAAACGAGTTACCAAGATTTTTTAACTGCGTTAGTGGAAATGATTTCAAGTGCAGATCATAAATATCAGTGCTGTGGTGCAGTAGGTATTGGCATGCCAGGTATTATTAATGCGAACCAAGAGGTTTTATCCGCAAATGTTCCTCATGCAACAGGTCAAAATGCAGCGCAAGATTTAGCAAAATTAATAAACCGGCCTGTCGCCATTGAAAATGATTGCCGCTGTTTTGCACTTTCTGAAGCAAAAAGCACGATTGGTTTACAACATACTCGTGTGTTTGGTGCAATTATTGGTACTGGGGCCGGTGGCGGGTTATGCATTGATGGTGAGCTGTACAAAAGTGCGCAAGGTATTGCTGGCGAATATGGGCATTATTCACTTTCAGCAGTGCTACAACAAAAATACCAGTTGCCTATTTTAAAATGTGGCTGTGGTTTAACAGGATGTGTTGAAAGTTATATCGCTGGCCCCGGGTTAGCGCGAATCCATTGGCACTTTTCAGGAAAAGAACTCACCACCTTTGAAATTGTGGAAGGCTTACGAAAAGGCGATGTATTTTGTCAGCAGAGCTTTGCATGTTACTTGGATTTAATGGGGAGTACCTTTGCGGCAATCATTATGGCGTATGACCCTGAGGTAATTGTGATCGGTGGTGGTATGTCATTAGTTAACGAGCTAGTAAGTAACTTAGAAGAGGCAATAGTACCGTATGTTTTTGCTGATATTCGCGTGCCAAAAATTGTGTTAGCTGAGTTTGGTGATGCTAGCGGTGCCCGTGGCGCTGCAATTTTAGCTAAAGCGCAAGTTGGAGTATTATCATGACTGAGCCAGTCTTTTACGTTAAGGCAGAGACTATATATTGCCAAGAGACCGTACTGAAAGACCACCTAATGTTAATTGATAATGGTCGTATTAGTGACTTTACAGAAAGCCCCAAAGCGGATGTGCCAATTCATGATTACGGTGATGCTGCGATTATTCCCGGTTTAATTGATTTACACATTCATGGTCGCGAGGGCTGCGATGTCATTGATTGTAAAATGAGTAGCATTGAAACAATTTCATGCTCACTTGCAGAGCATGGAGTGACGGGGTTTTTAGCGACAACGGTAACGACTGACTGGCAACAAACCCTTAATGCGATGGCTATAATTGGCCAAGCATATACGCAGCAACCTAGTGGTGCACAGGTTTTGGGGGGGTATAGCGAAGGCTTGTTTTTTAGTGAAATACATAAAGGTGCGCATAACCAAGATTATTTTTTAGAATTATCGCAGCCGCATTTAGAAGCGATGATTAAGGCGGCCAACGGTAGCTTAAAGGTGGTGGCATTAGCACCTGAAAAACCCGGTGCCAATACGCTGATCCAATACCTTACAGCACAAGGTGTTAGAGTGATGTTAGGTCATTGTGATGCCACTTATGAACAAACGCAGCAGGCGCTTGGGCATGGTGCATGTGGTGGTGTGCATGTATTTAACGGCATGCGCGGCATTCACCATCGCGATCCAGGTTGCGCGGGGGCGGTATTAATGGATGACAATGCGCTGGTGGAGGTTATTGCTGATGGTGTGCATCTTCATCCTACTATTTTAAAGTTAATTTATAGACTCAAAGGCCCGCAAAAAATCGCGTTGATCAGTGATTGTATTAATGCAGGTGGGTTAATTGATGGACAATATAAATTAGGTAAAATGGATGTTTTTGTTCACGATGGCGTGGCGAGAACGGCATCGGGCTCTTTGGCTGGTAGTACGCTAACGCTGGAACGCGCTGTTAAAAATATGCACCTATTAGGCAGCGTTGAACTACGTGAAGCGATAAATATGGCCAGTATTGTCCCTGCACAATTTCTTAATATTGAAAGCCAAGTTGGTTCTTTAGCGAGTGGTAAACAGGCTGACTTTGCTGTTTTAAAAAATGATTTCAGTATTCAAGCTACCTATGTGAAGGGTCGCCAATGCTTTTTTAGGGATGCTCAAAACGGCTAAAAAGCACGGCTTTAGTGTAGCTATTGGCTTCAAAACCCATAGAAAGTGAAATATTATAAAATTGATTGCATTTTAAGCGACATGTATGGTGATGTTCGCTATAAGTAATGCTATACTCCCGCCGAATAATTTTTCGACTTTATTAAGAGTAAAATAATGGCAGATTTATCGAAGTACAGAAACATTGGTATTTTCGCGCACGTTGATGCGGGTAAGACCACGACTACTGAGCGTATCCTAAAGCTTACTGGTCAAATCCATAAAACTGGTGAGGTTCATGATGGTGAATCAACAACTGACTTCATGGAACAAGAAGCTGAGCGCGGTATTACTATCCAGTCTGCGGCTGTAAGCTGTTTCTGGAAAGATCACCGTTTTAACGTTATCGATACTCCTGGACACGTTGACTTCACAGTTGAAGTATACCGTTCACTAAAAGTACTTGATGGCGGCATCGGTGTATTCTGTGGTTCTGGTGGTGTTGAGCCACAATCAGAAACTAACTGGCGTTATGCTAACGAATCAGAAGTTGCACGTGTTATTTTCGTAAATAAATTAGACCGTATGGGTGCTGATTTTTACCGTGTAACTGAGCAAGTACGTAAAGTACTTGGTGCAAACCCACTAATCATGACGTTACCAATCGGTATCGAAGATGAGTTTGTTGGTGTTGTAGATGTTCTAACTAAAAAAGCATACGTTTGGGATGACACTGGTCTTCCAGAGAACTACGAGATCACAGACGTTCCAGCAGACATGGTAGAGAAAACTGACGAATACTATGAAATGCTTGTTGAAACTGCTTTAGAGCAAGACGACGAACTTCTTGAAGCATACATGGAAGGTGAAGCGCCTTCTCTTGAAGATATCAAGCGTTGTATCCGTAAAGGTACTCGTGACCTTGCTTTCTTCCCTACATACTGTGGTTCTGCTTTCAAGAACAAAGGTATGCAACTAATTCTTGACGCTGTTGTTGATTACTTACCGTGTCCTACAGAAGTTGATCCTCAACCTCTTATGGATGAAGAAGGTAATGAAAATGGCGAGTTCGCAGTAGTATCTACTGATGAACCATTCAAAGCGTTAGCATTCAAAATCATGGATGACCGTTTTGGTGCATTAACATTCGTACGTATCTACTCTGGTAAACTAAATAAGGGTGACACTATCCTTAACGCGTTTACTGGTAAAACTGAGCGTGTTGGCCGTATGGTTGAGATGCAAGCAGATGACCGTAACGAATTAACTAGCGCACAAGCTGGTGACATCATTGCTATCGTAGGCATGAAAAACGTGCAAACTGGTCACACTTTATGTGATCCTAAGCACCCAGTAACACTTGAGCCAATGGTATTCCCAACTCCAGTAATCTCGATTGCTGTACAGCCTAAAGATAAAGGCGGTAATGAGAAAATGGGTGTTGCTATCGGTAAAATGGTTGCAGAAGATCCATCTTTCCAAGTTGAGACTGATGAAGATTCAGGCGAAACTATCCTTAAAGGTATGGGTGAGCTTCACTTAGATATCAAAGTTGATATCCTTAAGCGTACTTACGGCGTAGACCTTATCGTTGGTCAACCACAGGTTGCTTACCGTGAAACTATCACTCGTGAAATCGAAGATAGCTACACGCATAAGAAACAATCTGGTGGTTCTGGTCAGTTCGGTAAAATCGACTACCGCATCAAGCCAGGTGAAATTGCTTCAGGCTTCACGTTTAAATCATCAGTTGTTGGTGGTAACGTACCTAAAGAATTCTGGCCTGCAGTTGAGAAAGGCTTTAAGTCAATGATGAACGAAGGTGTTCTAGCTGGCTTCCCAGTACTTGACGTTGAAGTTGAACTTTTCGACGGTGGTTTCCATGCCGTGGATTCATCTGCAATCGCGTTCGAAATCGCTGCTAAAGGCGCTTTCCGTCAATCGATCCCTAAAGCGGGCGCACAACTTCTTGAGCCAATCATGAAAGTTGACGTGTTCACACCAGAAGATCACGTTGGTGACGTAATCGGTGACCTTAACCGTCGTCGTGGTATGATGAAAGACCAAGAAGCTGGTTTAACTGGTATCCGTATTAAAGCTGATGTTCCGTTATCAGAAATGTTCGGTTACATCGGCACACTACGTACAATGACATCAGGTCGTGGTCAGTTCTCTATGGAGTTCTCACACTATGCACCGTGTCCACAAAGCGTAGCTGATACAGTAATCGCTGCAGAAAAAGAGAAAAAAGCTGCTAAGTAATTAGCCTTTTAAATCTTTGAAAAAACCCGCACTTGTTGCGGGTTTTTTATTGCCTAACACTAAAAATATTTAACCATTCTAGCGGGCTAAATAAAGCGCTAACAGCGTTATAAGTTTTTCATGTACGACTGCATGGATGCAGGAGGTACAGCAATGCAGGAGCAATGGCCGAGAACAACACCATGTCAAAATTTCTGCCTTGTTATCACTGTATTTATCTTTCGCTATAAATGGTCATTAACTTAACACGATTGGTACAACTTTTTTTTGAGAAACTCTTTTTCTTGATTTTTTTTCTTCACTTGTTGATTATTGGAACTTTAGTTTAGGGCGTGTTGACCTTTGTGGATTGAAATTTGTTCAATCTAGGGGGAATTTAATCGCGGCGCGAGGTTTGTAACCTAGTGGGCTAAGTAAAAACCGAGCAACAAAGAGTTAATTGTCCCTAGAAAGAACCCGGAGGGCAGCGCATGTTTGGCATTTATGCTGCGTTATCGCCTATTAATGGGGAATAACCACACTACATAGGCTCTGCCTTGCCTAAAAACCAAACATACAGCTGCAAAATCAATCACGAAAGGTCAACACGCCCTAATAGTTTTTAATATGTTCAACTAAAAGGATTGAGCTAGTTCATTTTTAGAGATTCGCTTTTAAAAAAGATAATTAATTAACTTGTGGCTTATTAACGGCTTAGAATAAATACTTTAGGTCTAGGTAAAAGGTAGTGTAAATGCTCTTGTGTACCTGTTTCTATAAGGGTAAAATTCTCTTCTGATTTATAGTTTTTAACTATTAATAAAAAAGGAAACCTTCCTCAGAAGAGGGTGCAAACAAAAGAGCCTTAATATGAATATAGTAAAATTAAGTCCGAACTGGATGTTGCAAGCAATTAAAATTATTTTTGCCCTCGTTACAACATACAGTGTTGTAGCTGTAATGGATTTGAAAATAGTTACTATGGTAATTATTCCCACTTTTCTTGTGCTTACTTTGTTTAATGTAATGAAATTACGATTTTTGCATTGCTACAAAGCGGGTATTTATTATTCTGGTATTTTAGGTCGGCAATATATTAATGCGGATGAAATAACAGCCATTACTTTTAAGCGACATAGCATTATTACTGAGTTTAAAGTTCAGTTGGCATCTGGAAAGGTTGAGTCTTTCTACAATTGGCAATTTAATGAAGAGCAAATGAAGGGCATTCTGGATTTGTATGCGCGTAGTTTGGCTTGCAGTAAAAAAGAAAGCAATCAACGCTGTAATGCTTAAGTAAAGATGATGATTCTTGAGATTAAATAGACCGCTTTTTAGCGGTCTATTTCGTTATGTAGATTTAGTAAGTTACTTTTTAATACGCCTTCTTGCTAATAATGGTAAAGCGAGCAAACTTAACCAACCTAATGAGCCAGAGTTACTCTTCTTTTCATCCACTTTATCTATATTAATAAATACCAACTGTGCTGCTGATAAATTCCCGGCACTATCTTGAGCTTGTACCATTAAGGTAATTTTACGTTCAAGGTCGTAATCCAGTTCTGTAGCGAGAATAAGCTGACCTTGTGCATCAATTGTAACGGCATCATTACCTGATACAACAAAGCTAACTACAGGTGTGTATGCTTCATCTGCATCACTAAAATTAAGCGTGCCTATTACGGCACCTACCGCACTATTCTCTGCAATGCTAAAGGTTTGTTCAGGCGCTAAAACAGGCGCTTGTGGTTCTGGGATTGGCTCAACTGGTGGCTCAGATTTTATATCGATAATGACAGGATCATGATCTGATGCACGGTATGCGTTGTCTGCGTATAAGCTTGCTTGCTGTGTGTCTGATTTTGATTCGAGGTTGTAATCTAAGCTAATAGGCTCATCAGCATTGATATGCCAATCTGTCGCAGCGACTACTTTTGCAAGCAGGGTTGGGCTTGCTACAGCGTGATCTAAGCTACCTAATCGTCCTGAGAAGCTATAAGAGTAACTAAAAGTGTTGCCATTAAGTTCGGCGACAACATTCTTATACCCTTTATCAGCAAATGCGCGAATTGGATCTTCCATTGCATATGCGTTCATATCACCGACAAGGATAATATCTTCATCATCGATACCGGTAGGTTTACTGTTTAACCAGTCAGCATAAGCATTTGCACCCGCAACGCGAATTTCATTCCAGCAAGCTTGACCATCACCTAAATCAGCGTTGTTACCTTCTGCGCTACGACAGCCGCCTTTTGATTTTAAATGGGCGACAGCAACTGTAAATACTTCTTCGGTACTAAGTGATTTAAAGCTTTGCGCAATAGGCGCACGGTTACTGTAATCAAATGGTGTTTGCGTTGTTATGGCCGCAGTGCCTACTTCTTCTACTTTATTAGCGCGGTAAATTAATGCGGTAGTGATTTGATCTGTACCAATTTGATTTACAGCAAAATCAACAAAAGCGTATTGGTTTTCAGCATCTTCATCATTGAGTGCTTTAACTAGGCTGGCAATGGCGCTAAATTCACCAAAACCATCGTTTTCAATTTCCATTAAACCAATAACATCGGCTTTAAGCGCTGTAATTGCACTGACTAATTTTGCTTGTTGGCGAACAAATTCTGCTTCGTTATCTGCACCGCGACTTGTTGGAAAACCACCGCCTTGACCATCACCATTAAAGTAATTAAGTACGTTGAAGCTGGCAATACGTAAGTCGGCTTGCTCGTTTAATGCAGGTGCATCTGGGCGAGGGTTGGTAGCAATAAATGTTGGTGCAATCGTTGGGTGAAGACGGTAGCGATTAAAGCTGTAGCCCAATACTCCGGTAATCGTATTAACAGAGTCACCTAAACGTAACGTATTATAAGCATCAAGCCCAACACCCGGGTAAGCGATTGGATCGCGGTTTTGCTTCGTTGAGCCGTCATCGACTAAAATTTGTTTTTTAAGGTTCTCAGCTTCGTGGGCATTGGCTGCATCACCAGGTAAGGCAACTTGCGTACCCTGATATAGACGTTCCGTGGCGAGTTCAACTTCACCGAAACGACCTAGCGCATAGTTATTGGTGACCACTAAAGGTTGCTCTAATGTGACCAACATACCTTCAAAGGCTTCAAAATCATTCGTATCAGCAACAGGTAAAGATATTTTTGTTGCTGTAGATGTTAAGTCTGCTGCACAGACTTTAATTTGGCTAACGTCGCCAATTTGTGTTGCGTTGAAGTATTCAGCGACACTGCCCTTAACACGAACGTGATCACCCACATTAACGTCAGTAGTATTAGCGTAAATAAATACACCTTCAGAGGTCAGTGGGTTGTTGTCAATATCAGCATCAAGCGAGGTGATAAAAAAGCCATTGAGTTGATCGTCGGCCTGTAGATCCGCCGTTACAATACCTTCAAGCTCAACGATGGTATTGATCAATGGGCTTTCATCACTGGCACCTTGAATGGCGTTAATCGTAGTTTTAGCAGCGCCGCACTCTAATGGAGTAACCGGTTCTGGATCAGGGTCTGGTGTTGGTTCTGTGCTTTCGCCATGAAAACCAATGCCTGAAAAGTCATCTTTATCAAACTGCACCCATTGTGCACTTGGATCAAATTCTGCCGTGGCATCTGTACGGCCTATTGTAATACTGAGATTGCGACGCAGTGATTTATCTTTAGTGGCAACACCGCCGGCAGACCACTCTTGGCCAGGATCAACGCCTAGTTGACCAAAACTATCAACGATAGTGCCATCTTTAGTAAGTATTAAAGCATCATCACCATTAAAATAGGTAACAGTTGCTTCAATATCAGCTTTCGCTTTAAGTTCGTCTACAGAGCCTGCGTTAACAATTACATAGGTGCTATTTGCAGCTAAACTACCAGATAGGTCAAGTGTATTATTTGGACTGGTTAGATCGCCGTTCCCATTTGAATAAAGAGAGATGTTATAGCCGTTAAGAGATAATTCAGCGCCTGAGTTGTTATAAAGCTCAATAGCTTTATTGTTAGAGCCACCTTCAACATATTCTGAAATGATTAGATTAGCGGATGCTGGTGCACTGAGACTTGCAATAACAAGTGCCAGAGGTGTTATTTTTGTATTTATCATTTTATTCCCGTGTGTGTGGATCCCAATTGGGGGAACTAGTTTAGGGATTTTTTATGACAAATAAAATACAAAATGTTAGGGCGTGTTGATCTTTCATGATTAATTTTGCAGCGGTATGTTTGGTATTTAGGCAAGGCAGAGCCTATATAGTGTGGTTGTTCCCCATAAATAGGCGATAACGCAGTATAAATACCAAACATGCGCTGCCCAAAGGGTTCTTCCTAGGGGCGATTAACTCTTTGTTGCTCGGTTTTTACGTAGCCCGCTAGGTTACAAACCTCGCGCCGCGATTAAATCGCCCCTAGATTGAACAAATTTCAATCCACAAAGGTCAACACGCCCTAATAAAATGAAAGTGAAAAGAGCGAGGGCTCACTCTTTTCAAAGGGAAAGCTTATTTTTGTGTGTTATTTTTTAAGCCACTGGGCTGCTTGTTTTGCGAAGTAGGTCAAAATACCATCAGCACCAGCACGTTTAAATGCCAGTAATGATTCCATTATGGTTGCCTCTTCAGCGAGCCAGCCGTTATCAATCGCTGCTTTGTGCATCGCGTACTCACCACTTACTTGATAAGCAAAAGTTGGCACGCCAAACTCATCTTTTACGCGGCGCACAATGTCTAAATACGGCATACCAGGTTTTACCATGACCATATCAGCGCCTTCTTGCAGATCAAGGGCAACTTCACGGATAGCTTCATCTGAATTTGCAGGGTCCATTTGATAGGTTTTTTTATCCGCTCCTTTTAAATTCCCTGCTGAGCCAACTGCATCACGAAATGGGCCGTAGTAGCTAGACGCATATTTTGCAGAGTAAGCCATAATACGGGTATGAATAAAGCCATCCGCTTCGAGTGCTTCACGAATAGCGGCAATACGGCCATCCATCATATCTGAAGGTGCAACTACATCGGCGCCAGCTTCTGCATGTGAAAGTGCTTGCTTAACAAGTATTTCAGTTGTGACATCGTTAATGACATAGCCTTCATCATCAATGATGCCGTCTTGGCCATGCACAGTGAATGGGTCAAGCGCTACATCGGTGATCACACCAAGCTCAGGGAACGCAGCTTTAAGTGCGCGTACAGTGCGTTGTGCAAGGCCATCATCGCTGTAGGCTTCTTCTGCGAGCAATGATTTTTTGTCTGCAGGTGTAACGGGAAAAATGGCGACAGCAGGAATGCCTAATTCAACCAACTCTTTTGCTTCGTCTAGAAGTAAATCGATAGATAGGCGTTCAATGCCTGGCATTGACTCAATTGCTTCGCGGCGGTTCTCACCCTCAAGCACAAAGACAGGGTAAATTAAATCATTGACGCTGAGTTGATTTTCAGCCATAAGACGACGAGAAAAATCACTACGGCGCATTCTACGCATGCGTGTATAAGGGAAAAGGTCGAGACCTGATTGGGCCATTGTTTGCTCCTAGTCTAAAATTGGAAAGCTAACCACGCGATTTCTGCCACTTTGTTTTGCGTGATAAAGCGCTTTATCTGCACAATCAGTGAATAATCCCGGGTTATTTATATCTTCAGCGACGGCACAGTATACCCCCGCACTAATGGTAAATTTTATCTCTGTGCTTGCCACTTTTATCGCAGCATCCATGATTGCTTGGCGTACATTCTGCGCTATCTCAAGGGCACCATCGAGAGGTGTGTTTGGCAGTAATACAACAAATTCTTCACCACCATAGCGGGCGACTTCATCAAGCGGACGCTTTAAATGGCTTTTGATTATTTGTGCAACGGCTTGTATGGCCTGATCGCCGGTTAAATGTCCGTATGTGTCATTGATTTTTTTAAAGTGGTCTATATCGAACATTATCACGCTCAGTGGGGTTTGTTCTCTGCGTGAGCGGCGTAAATCCATGACCAGTTTTTTATCGAAGTAGCGGCGGTTTTTTACTTGCGTGAGTGCATCTTCCATATTCATCTGTTCTAATGCGCGGTTTTTTTCTTCTAGCTCTCGCAAGGTAACTTGTAATTCAAAAGTACGTTCTTCTATGTTTGCTTCAAGATCTAAATGAGCCTGTTCTTGCAGCTCAATACGCTCTTGTAATAAGGCGTCTTGCGCCTCGCTTTGGGCAATACGTGCTTGCTGAGAAGCAATTTGTGCATCACGTTCAATTAAAAAGTATTTAATGGTCGCAAAGCTTAAACTCAAAGCGCACACTAAAAAGCTGATAAACATGAAGGGCAGGCCGCGGGTATTAAAATCAAACAAACCAAAAACCACAATATTGAGATAAACCAGTGCGGCAAAAAATGAGATGGCACCACATAATAGGGCACTAGTAGGATGGCTGCGGCTTTGCTTTACGTCATATACGATTGCGGTGCAATGGATTAACATGATTAAAGAGCTAGCTATTAGGGTGTAACTTACTAATAAACTTGTTGGTAGTAGCCAGATAACCAGTAGGCTGCTTAATAATAAGTGATTGCTCCATCGTTGCAGAGACTGTATAGGAGACTTGTTAGATTGGCGCATGCGATTAAATAAAGGTTGGAACAAACCTGTTGTAATTATGAGCATGCAAGGAATAGCAAGTTGTTGTAAGCTCGGTATTGATGGGTGAAAATAGCGATAACCAAAGCCATACAAGTAAACGAGTTGCAACCATAAAGTAATTAATATACAGCCACTCAAGGCAAAATAGCTTTTTCGAGAAAAACCAAATAATACAAAACATGTAATAGCCAGAGATAGAACAAAACCAATTAACAACCCATACAACAGGTTAAATTTACTTTTATATTTTAGATATTCATCGTGCTGCCATACGCTAATTGGAACGCGAACACCGCCTTTAGTTTCAACCCGAAGAAATACTTCACTGCTGCTTAATGGTGGCAAGCTTAATTTAACCAGTAAAGATTCGTTCTTAATTTGGCGATTATCCAGCGGCAGTGCATCACCAATTTCTTTAAATAATAGAGTGCTACCTTTGTGATAATGAAACACAGTTACTTTATCAAGTAATGGGTTATCAATAGAGAGCAAAGCTGGTAATTCATAACTCTCAGCGTTAGTCATTATAAACTTAATCCAAACAGCGTGATTAGCAATGCCAAGGTTTAGGCTCTGTTGATTAAGTTGTTGCCATGATTTAGCGGGTAATAGTTTAGCTTGCTCAGGCGTGAGAGGCTGCTGTGTGTAAGCAAAAGAAATGTCTTGAAGGTGTTTAAAGTGTTTATCTAAAGTGATGCCTGTAGCGTGAGAAGCAACTGATATTAACAGCAGCGTCAAACCACCAAAAAACAACCAAGCACACTTCATTGCTAGCCCTTGCGGTTGAACAATTGTTGAAAATTAAGTGTAGTTTGCTCTGCAACGGCTGTAAATTCAATGTTTTTCAGTGACGCAATAGTTTGGCAAATATAAGGTAAAAAACAGGGCTCATTACGTCGAGATTTGGGCTTAGGTGTTATAGTGCGCGGTATAAGAAAAGGTGCATCTGTTTCAATTAATAATTTATCAAGTGGTATTAATGGCACTAGCTGCTGTAACTCTTTGCCTCTTCTTTCATCACATACCCAACCAGTGATCCCTATGTGTAAGCCTAGTGCTAAGTATTGCTCTAATGCCTGCTGATCACCGGTAAAGCAATGGAGTACACCTCGAACAGAATACATTTTTAAAATAGCGAGCATATCCTCGCTAGCATCACGTTCATGTAGGTAAACAGGTAAATCAAGTTGTTCTGCTAGCGTTAATTGACGATGTAAAACTGAACGCTGAACATCCCGAGGTGAAAAATCACGATTATAATCTAAACCACACTCGCCAATAGCAACGACTTTCGAGTTTGCTGCTAAATGACGAAGTTGAGTCTCTAGCTGCTCATCGACAGATTTAGCATCATGCGGGTGAACGCCCGCGGTAGCAAGCAGATCATAATCTTGAGCTAACGTAAGTGCTTGTTGGCTGGTGCTAACATCGCATCCAATTAACAGCATTTGGCCAACATCATGCGCTTTCGCGCGTGTGATGATAGCTTCATGCTGAGCATCAAATTGGTGATTTGTGAGGTTTACACCCGCATCAATAAGCATTGTTGACATTAATTTGTTCGTTTAACGCGAATTGAACGATTATAACCTGCTTTTTTCAATAGGAATGAATTGAACATACCGCGTGTGATTTCGACTGTATCGTTAGCCCTCAGGCGTATGCTATCAGAGCCCACTTGACGCCATTGCTGGCCATTTTCCAAGTTAATGATTAATTCACCATACGGCGCTTCTTCTATGCTGCTAATCACTGCGGTAATTTCATCATCATTGTCTTTAGCCGCTTCTTTGTGCTCTAAGCCAAAATCTTCATTTTTTGCTTTTGCCGTATTTTTAGACTCAACTATTGAGGCGGGTGCTGCGCTTTTTAACGATTGTGACGTTGTTACTGGTTTACTCAATGGTTTACCAGCCATGATATTGTCGTAGCAAAGTAAACGATTAAAGTCATTTTCAACAAAAGTACACGCTTGCAATGCTTGTAGGTTAACTTCATTAGCATTAGCGATAGGGACACTTAACAGAGCTAATAATGGTAGTAGTTGTTTTTTCATTTTATTCCTTAGACTCATGTTGTTCAGGTTTAGCGGTGTAAAAAGTCGCTAAAATTAAACCAATTTCAAATAATACTAGCATCGGAAGCGCTAATAATGATTGCGAAAGTACGTCGGGTGGCGTTAAAAACATAGCAACGACAAATACACCAACGACAATATACGGTCGTTTTTCTTTTAAACTTTGCGTGGTTGTCGCACCACTCCAGCATAACAGCATAATAGCTACTGGGATTTCAAAGGCGACGCCAAAAGCAAAGAATAACTTTAATGCAAAGCTCAAGTAACTGCTGATATCGGGTGCAAGTGTCATCATTTCGGGACCGGCACTGGTAAAAAAACCAAGAATAATCGGCAATACGATAAAATAACAAAATGCGATACCACCATAAAAAAGTATAATGCTTGATGCTAAAATAGGCATCAGCATGCGTTTTTCATGTTGATACAAACCTGGTGCAATGAACCCCCAGATTTGATGTAATATCAGTGGTATAGAAGCAAATAAAGCAACAAATAAAGTTAATTTAAATGGTGCAAAAAATGGTGCCGTTACATCTGTTGCGATCATTGTTGCTGTACTTGGTAAGTGAGCAACTAATGGTGCAGCAACAAAGCTATAAATATCATTGGCAAAGTAAACGAGAGCAATAAAAAATAATAAAATAGTTAATAAAGCTTTCATTAGACGATTTCGTAACTCAATTAAATGACTCACGAAGCCAGATTGTGTTTGTTCAGCCATAACTTAACTCGCTACCAATGAGTAGACCAAAGACAACAAAAATAATTCACTTTTGTTCATCGTTACTCACTTTATTGTTTTGATCTGAAGATTCTTTTTTATAACTATGAGTGACAGAATCGGCCGCTTTTTGCAGTTCATCAACAGAACTTTTGAGCGCAGGACTTAAATCTTGCATACTTTGTTGCTCTGCTTTTTTTAAATTTTGATGCAGTTCGTGTACGCGAAGCTCTTCGTTAACTTCAGCTTTGACTGAGTTAGCTAATGATTTTATAGTTTTTATCCAGCGACTTACTGTGCGAATAGCAACGGGCAAGCGTTCAGGCCCCAGTACAACGAGCCCAACGATTAAAACAACAACAAGTTCCCACATGCCCATTTTAATTAAGCCTTATGGTCTTCTTTACTTTTATCAATAGACTCTTTATTTTGAATGGGACCATTACTTTGTTCTATGTTATCAGTAGGTTTAGGTTGTTCTTCTTCAGATACTGCTTTTTTAAACCCTTTTACAGCATTCCCTAAATCACCACCAATTCCGCGTAATTTTTTTGTACCAAAAAGTAACACAATGATTGCCAAAACAATCAGTAATTGCCAAATACTAATACCGCCAAAACCCATGATGTTCTCCACTTAATTAAATACTGTGAATTAAAGTTATTGTATTGATTATACTCACCGAGCACTAAATAGCACTTAGTTTATGACGCATTGCGCCAAGCGAGGATAAAGCCACTTAGCGAGCAAACTGCTGCAATACTTGCTGCTATCATATCGTGCTGTAAATAGCATAGTCCCGACACTATCATTGCAGCTCCCGCAAATACACCAAGTAATAATGGCTTGTGCGACGGCTGAGTGATTGGAGTCTGTACTTGATACTGCTGTTGCTGCTTTAAATTATGGTAAATTAAATCAGGCAATTCGGGCATTTTTTCTGCCCAAAAAGGTAAATTTGCATATACCTGCTTAAGTACCGACCAAGGGCCGACTTGTTGCTTTACCCAGTCTTCTAAGAAGGGTTTTGCTGTTTTCCATAAATCTAATTGTGGATATAACTGACGCCCTAATCCTTCAACATACAGTAAGGTTTTTTGCAGTAGAACTAATTGGGGTTGAACTTGCATATTAAAGCGACGAGCTGTATTAAACAGGTTGACTAAAACGTGACCAAATGAAATTTCAGCTAATGGCTTATTAAAAATCGGCTCGCACACTGTACGAATCGCAAACTCAAACTCTTCAACGCTGGTATCCTTTGGAACCCACCCTGAGTCAACATGCAGCTGGGCGACTTGACGGTAGTCACGATTAAAAAAGGCAATAAAGTTCTCTGCAAGGTAACGTTTATCTTCTTTGTTTAAGGTGCCAACAATCCCGCAGTCGATCCCAATAAATTTGGGGTTTTCAGGCGTGTCGTATGATACAAACACGTTCCCTGGATGCATGTCAGCATGAAAAAAGCTATCACGGAATACTTGGGTGAAAAACACTTCCACGCCTCGTTCAGCTAGCAATTTCATATTGGTGTTTTGCGCAACTAATGCGTCAGTATCCGAAACTGGAATACCGTAAATACGCTCCATTACGAGTACATTAACACGACTGTAGTCACTGTAAACATAAGGGATATAAAGCGAATCTGAACCTTCAAAGTTACGCTTTAATTGAATAGCATTAGCGCCTTCACGCATTAAATCTAGTTCATCGAGTAAGGTTTTTTTATACTCTTTAACCACTTCTACAGGGCGTAATCTTTTTGCTTCATTGACTAATTTAGCCACGACTTTAGCAAATTGCTCCATCAAGGCTAGGTCGGCATCAATTTGGCCTTTTATATCTGGGCGAATTACTTTTATCACCACATCTTGTGGTTGTTGATGTTCATCGATTAAGGTCGCTGTGTGAACTTGTGCAATAGATGCAGAGGCTAAAGGAGTTTGTTCAAAGTCACTAAAGCATTCACTAATGTCATTGATCTCTAATGCTTCTTCAATGAGCTTTTGTGCTAATGCACCTTCAAAAGGGAGTACTTGATCTTGTAGGTGCGCAAGCTCTATTGCTATATCGAGCGGTAATAAATCGCGACGCGTAGAGAGCATTTGGCCAAACTTAATCCATACAGGGCCTAACTGTTGCAGCGCCAAGCGCAGTCGTAATCCAGCTGGTTTATCTGTGTGTTTGTTTTTAAGCCAGAACAAGCATGAGCGGCCAGCTTTAGCATACCAAGGTATTTTATTGGCAGGGATCAGTTCATCTAAACCATAGTTGAGTAGGGTTTGGGTGATGTAATATAACCGAGCAGCTGACACAAATAATCCTTACAGATTTAGTTAGATTGAAGTAATTGGTTTATACGCATTTCAAGCTGAGCAACTTGGCCTTTTAATTGGCGGGTGTGTTGTTTAAATTGTTCAAGCTCTATCGGGTGAATGGTGACCGCTAACTCATCTTGGCATAAATGAGTAATCGTATTGTTAAGCTTAAGCTGTGTTTTATCGCCTTGGCTTTTCAATTGCGTAATAAGCTGCCAAACTTGTTGTGCAGGGGCATCACCAATATAACGAGAAAGGTGTTCTGGCCAGTCAATATCCATTGCAGCAAAAGCATTACTGTAGCCTTGGGCAATATTTAAATCACCTTGGAGATCGAGTTTGTCCTGGCGGATCAGCTGCGTCAACATCGCTGGATTTTGTAATGCCATTAAGGTATCGATATTAGCGCTGATCATGCAGTCATACAGTGTTTCTTTGGTATTGTATAAATGTAAATTTTGGCCGGTGAACACCACTACAAATTGTTGTTGCCAGTCACGTATATCAATTAATAAACGCTGTTGAGTGACAGGTTTTAGCTTGGCTATTAAAGTACTATCAAGCACTAGCGCTGTATTTAAAATACGCTCAACTACAGCGACTAGAAAATTCGTTAACATAACAGCACCTTTACCTTTTTCAGTGTCCAAGCTAGCGCTTAATATTTAAAACCACGATGTAACGCGACAATGCCACCAGTTAGATTTTGATACGTTGTTTGTTCAAAGCCGGCATCATTCATCATGGTTTTGAGTGTTTCTTGATCTGGATGCATGCGAATTGATTCAGCCAAATATTTGTATGATTCGCCGTCGTTAGCAACCAATTCCCCCATTTTTGGTAGCAGGTTGAATGAGTAAAAATCATAGGCTTTATTGAGCAACTCATGTTCTGGTTTAGAAAACTCTAATACCAACAACCGACCACCTGGCTTTAAAATGCGGTACATTGAGCGCAGCGCTTTATTTTGATCGGTCACATTACGCAAACCAAATGCGATAGTAATTAAATCAAAGCTATTATCAGGGAAAGGCAGTGCTTCGGCATTCATTTGCACGTAGTCGATATTTCCTACAAGACCTAAGTTGTGCAGTTTTTCACGGCCTACTTTGAGCATCGATGAGTTAATGTCACCTAATACCACTTGGCCTGTATCACCAACGAGTTGGCTAAATTTAGCTGTTAAATCACCCGTGCCGCCGGCTAAATCAAGTACATAATGACCTTTACGTACACCAGAGCTGGCAATAGTTTGGCGTTTCCATAAACGATGAATACCAAAAGACATAAGATCATTCATTACGTCATATTTAGTCGCAACGGAGTGAAATACATCGGCGACCATGGAAGCTTTTTCGGTTTCGGCAACAGTTTTATAGCCAAAATGCGCGGTCTTTTCTGGATTCTCGTTCATGATTAATCTCTATCGTGGCAATAAAGACTAGTGTACTTGATTGTGACCGTGAGGTGCAATTTGAATATGGTTAAATTGTTCGCAGGTAACAACTTTATATAGTTTATTGACCAGCGATAAAGCTGCTTTGACCAAGAGATTTTGCTTTATATGCAGCATTCGATGCTTTGCGCGCTAATTTATTAAAATCTTTCTCGTCGTGATGCTTAGCAATACCAAGGGATAAACTAATTGGTGGAAGTTTAATACCATTTTTTGAGCTTACAAAGCGTAACTTCTCGACTCCATTGCGGACTTTTTCAGCTATAACATTGGCTGTTTCTGGGTCAATATCAGCAAGTAAAATGGTAAATGCATCTTTACCTGTACGTCCGGGTAAACCGCTTTCAAATACGTACTTTTGAATTTGTTTAGCAACTTTATTTAAAATAACTTCACCAATCATATCGCCGTAGTTATCAATAAAGTGATCTAAATTATCAATTTGAATGGCGATTGCACATACTGATTTGTTTTTACCTAACCATAATTGTGTTTGCTGGTTTAAGTAGTGGCGCTTATACAGACCAGTTTGGTGATCAGTGATGTGTTGTTTACGTAATTGTAGGAGTTGTTGCTGGGTTCTTTCTTGTAATCGTTTAGCTTTGATAAGCTCTCGCTTAAATTGCTTATGCTGTGTGAGTAAATGGGCAGTCTGTTTGCTTAGCGTCTCTAATGCTAAGCGGCTTTGCTTAACGTTATTTTCATCAAGTGAATGAACGCAGTCACTCACTTGGCTGGCAAAACGAATTATTTCTTTTTCAGTGGAGTGTGCTGAGCGCGACAATGAATTAATAACACCATCGACATTGCGAACCATGGAGGTTTCAGCTTTGTGAGCCTGATCGATGTAGTCAAAATAAAGTTGTTCGATATAAACAGAATCAATTATTTGCCCTTGGGCAATTGCGCGATCAATCGTTGTGCTTAGGTCGGAATTGACTTGGCTAACGAAAGTATAAACTACCTGATAATTTAGAGGTGACGGCGGTAAACTATGATGTTCTAAAAAGATACATACCTTGGTCATTTTTTCTTGAGCAATAGCCATGGAATCATGGAACATCATTGTTTATACCAACTAAATACGCGTAACAGCTAAATTAAATAACTCAATCCATGAGACATCTGGGCCATCCTAGCATTTATTTCCTCAATACATTAATCTGTATCGAGTGAATTTAAAAGCTAAAAAACACAATTTAGAAGCAAAAGTTGCATTTTTGCTTTCCAATCGCTGATTTTCTCAACAATAGCACTAATGTAAAAAAATACTGATTAAGTACTAGGCAATAATTGCTGTTAATTTAGCCTTATTTTAAAGTCTCTTAGTCGCATTTTTTTGATTGTTTTAGTCTTACTGGGTTAGCTTAGCCTTACTATTAACGCCACAGAGCTCTAAAACTATGAAAAAACCACGCTCAAATATTTTCCATCACTCATTATTGAGCCTAGCTCTTGTGTGTTCGTTGAGTGCGTGTCAAATGACCGATATAAACAGCGACCAACAATTTACGGATGCCGCTGAAGCGATTGTTGACTATCGTAAAAGTATTAGCCCGTACAGTAACCCCGCAGGAGTAGATGGCTACTTATTGAGTAATTTATCAGCTGAGTTTCTTGAAAAAAAATACCAAGAAAATATTCAGCTATTAGCGCAATTAGACGTGATAGATAAAGATAAACTCAATGAAGAAAATCGAATAAACCTCACTATAATCCGTGCTCAAGTGCAAAACAGTGTCGATGAATATGTGTTTAATGCACACTACATGCCACTGACATCTGAATATGGTTTTCATTCGAGTTTGTCGTTTATGGTATCGCGCTCAGATTATAAGACAGCTGCTGACTACCAGCTTTACCTTAAACGTTTGCAGCAAGTTCCCCGCTTTTTTGAGCAAAATATTGGCTGGATGCGTAAAGGCTTACAAGCTGGTTTAACACAACCGAAAGCCGTCTTAATCGGGTATCAAGACTCAATTAACGCCTACATTGTTGACGATGTAACGCAATCGGAATTTTATAAGCCATTTTTAACTAACACTGCCGGGTTAAGTGATAATGAATTTTCAGTTTTACAACGACAAGCCCAAAAAATAATTAAAGATCAGGTGATTGTCGCTTACAAAGGGTATTTAACGTTTTTTAATGAAGAGTATCAACCGGGTGCGCGTAGCGAAATAGGCATTTCAACTACACCAAATGGTGAGGCGTTTTATGCTAATCGCGCCAAGTATTACACCACTACAGATATGACGCCAAAAGAAATCCATGAGCTTGGTTTAAAAGAGGTTGCGCGTATTCGTGGTGAAATGGATGAGGTGATTAAACAAGTTGGTTTTGAAGGCACGTTTGCCGAATTTGTGCATTTTTTGCGTACGGATCCGCAATTTTACGCAACAACTCCCGAAGAGTTATTAAAAGAAGCATCGTTTATCGCTAAAAAAATGGATGCACAATTACCTAAACTATTTCATACCTTACCGCGTATGCCTTACGGTGTGGCCCCAGTACCTGCGAGTATTGCGCCAAAATATACAACCGGACGTTATTCTGGTTCAAGTCGAGATGATCAAGCCGGTTTTTATTGGGTAAACACCTATGCGCTGGATAAACGTCCTTTGTATGTATTAGAGGCGTTAACTTTGCACGAAGCAGTGCCAGGCCATCACTTACAAATATCGCTCAATGCAGAGTTAGAGTATTTACCAAGTTATCGCCGCGACGCTTACTTATCAGCATTTGGTGAAGGCTGGGGTTTATACTCTGAATATTTAGGACTTGAGGCTGGTTTTTATCAAGACCCATATAGTAACTTTGGCCGTTTAACGTATGAAATGTGGCGTGCTGCACGTTTAGTTGTTGATACGGGTATGCATATGTATGGCTGGAGCCGTGAGCGTGCAATGAACTTTATGAGTGAAAATACGGCCCTGTCGTTACATAACGTTAAAACAGAAACTGACCGTTATATATCATGGCCGGCGCAAGCGTTATCTTACAAAATCGGTGAGTTAACCATTAAGCGTTTACGCCAAGAAACAGAGCAAGCACTAGGGCAGAACTTTGATATTCGTGAATTCCATCATCAAATACTTCGCCATGGTTCAGTCCCTCTGTCAGTTCTTGAGGAACAAATTCGTTTGTATATTCAAGCTGAATTAGCTAAACAGACAAGCTAAACATTGTTTGGGGGAGTTCTGGATTATTTTATCGTTAAAACTCTTTGCTTGAAATTTGATCTGCTTATATGCTCTTTGCTGGAATAAAATAACCAGCAAGGGGCGTTGGATGAGTGATTTTATAATTTTTAGTATAGATGTGTTTGCCAGTTTATTTATTGTGGCATTGGGTTTGTTTGTATTAGTGGTTATTTATTTTTATATTGCAGATGTAACTCAATCAAAACAAGCTATTAGGCGTAACTACCCGGTGATTGGCCGGTTTCGGTATTTTTTTGAGCGCCAAGGCGAGTTTTTTCGTCAGTATTTCTTTGCCATGGATCGTGAAGAAATGCCTTTCAACCGTGCTGATCGCAGTTGGGTGTACAAAGCGGCTAAGAATGTTGACCGTACATCAGCGTTTGGTTCAACACAGAGTTTAGAAGTCACTGGTACAGTTATGTTTATGAACTGTGCGTTTCCTACCTTAGACGAAGAAGCCCTCGAGCCAAGCGCTGTAATAATTGGGCCTTATTGTACTGTACCTTATGCAACAAACTCCCTATTTAATATCTCAGGCATGAGTTTTGGTGCCTTATCTAAACCTGCAGTGCGTGCTTTATCAAAAGGTGCAAAGCTTGCAGGATGCTGGATGAATACAGGCGAAGGTGGTTTAAGCCCTTATCATTTAGAGGGGGGCGCAGATATAGTTTTCCAAATAGGCACGGCTAAGTATGGTGTGCGTGATGGGCAAGGCAATTTGAGCATTAAAAAACTTCAAGAGATTGCGGCTTATGAGCAAGTTAAGATGTTTGAAATAAAAATGAGCCAAGGAGCAAAACCGGGCAAAGGAGGTATGCTACCCGGTAAAAAAGTTAATGCTGAAATTGCAGCTATTCGGGGCATTCCACAGGGGCAAGATTCAATCAGCCCAAATGGTCATCCAGAGGTTAAAAATCCGTCAGACTTACTTGATATGATTGCAAAAGTCCGTGAAACAACAGGTAAGCCTACCGGTTTTAAAGCCGTTATAGGCGCTTATGCATGGCTAGAAACCTTGTTTGCAGAAATAAACCATCGCGGTATCGAATCAGCGCCCGATTTTATTACTATCGATAGTGCTGATGGTGGCACCGGCGCGGCACCTCAACCTTTAATGGACTCGGTTGGATTACCCTTAAAAGAGAGTCTACCTTTAGTCGTTAGCATGCTTGAAAAACATGGCTTACGAGAGCGGGTTAAGGTGATTGCATCGGGTAAATTAATTGTGCCGTCAAAAGTGGCTTGGGCACTGGCGCTTGGCGCAGATTTTGTTGTTTCTGCACGTGGTCATATGTTTGCCCTGGGCTGTATTCAAGCATTGCAGTGCAATAAAGACACTTGCCCAACAGGTATAACAACACACGATGAACGCTTGCAGCGCGGCCTTGATGTAGCTGACAAGGCGCAGCGTGTCGCTAATTACAACAAGTATATTCATTATGGGGCGGGGTTAATTGCGCACTCATGTGGTGTATTTAGTGCTCGAGAACTTAGTCGTGAACATGTTCGGGTTGTGCAGGAAAATGGCTTATCAGAACCACTAGATAAAATGTATGAAAATTATCAGTAATTTAAAGGGGCTAGGTAATAGGGCCCGCCCAAAGTAGGTTGATAAAAAGGCACTTAATAAAGTGCCTTTTGCTATATTTATACACTTAATTTAGTTGGCTTATTAATAAAGAGAAAAATTCCTCTTTGTTATTGCAGGTATGGGCGTTGAGTACTAACTGCTCGCCCAGCGCTAAGGTGTGACGCTGTACATCTAAGCGGGCTTGCTCATCTTCAATACCATCAATATCGGCAACATGAGCCAAGCCAATCGTACGGCGAATAAGCTCAACACCACAGTAGCCAATAGCATCTTGCAAAACTTGTTGCATAAAGTGTTCAGCGTAGCCATTTGCTTGCAAATTCAAATCAGTACTTTGCTTTACAATTAGTGCAAGCCACTGTTGTTCAAATAAGCTATAGCTTTCTTGCAGGCAAGTCAGTAAGTGGCTGTGATAGTTGCGGCGAATAACAAACTCACTAATGCGGGCGTTTTGAGCGCAGTAATTTAATAATAAGTTGCCGATAAATGAGCCGATATCAAAGCCTATAGGGCCAAAAAAACCAAACTCAGGATCGATTATCTTAGTGGTGCTTTGATCTGCAAAAATGCTGCCGCTATGCATATCACCGTGGAGCAGAGTTTGCGGGCATGATAAAAATTGCGCTTTGAGTTTTGCGATTGCTAAATGTAGCGCAGCGTTACTTTGTAATTTACTCACCGTGCTTTGTAATTGTGCAGGGTAGTTATTTCGCTCATGCTCACGCAGAATATCGTTAAAAAATAAGTCTTCAGTAATTTGGCAAAGTTCAGGGTTGGTAAACTGAGTGACTTTCGCTTTTTTATCCTGAGCGGTTAAGTAAAAATCTGAATTATAAAATCCCGTATAACTTAAATAGCGGGCTACATGCTGGCCAAGCAATGGAAAGTGTTCTGCGTTAATTTGTGCGGTGCGTAAAATTTGTAAATGACCCAGATCTTCTAAAATAGTTAACGCTGATGCGGGGTTATAATGCAGTACATTGGCTGTGTGTTCAGGGCAAATAGCGCTATGATTAACTAACACTTCAGCTTCAATTCGTGCTCTATCAAGTGTTAATGGCCATGATTCTCCTACGCAGCGAGCATAAGGCAGTGCTTGTTTTAATATAACGCTGTTATTTTGCTCATCACTGATTCTAAATACTAAGTTTAAATTACCATCACCAAACTCATACGCAGTTAAAGTTTGATCTGGCTGAAAAAAATCATATCTCTCTTCTTTTACAAGATTTTTAATATAATCAATCGCATGCTGGGCATTAAACGCAAAGTATTTGGCCATCGGGCTTCTCTTATTAATTCAGGAACAATAGCATTCTATACCTTTAACCGTTTGGAAGTCTACACTTCCGCCTTGTGGGTTTTTAAAACTGATGTAAAATAGCAGCAGATTTTATATTGGTAGGTCCAACTCATATGCAAGATTTAATCGCTAGCAGCTTAAAATTCCAAAATAATACCTTAATGGTATTGGATCAGTATTTATTGCCCCATCAACAGGTGTGGCATGAATGCCGTGATGTAAAAACCATGAGAGAGCTAATTTTGAGTTTAAAAATTCGTGGTGCTCCATTGATTGGTTTAGGTGCTAGTTTATTAATTGCTTATTTGGCTGAACAAGACACAACCAAAGCTGTTTTAGCGCAAGCCATTGATGACCTTGAAGCTACGCGTCCCACCGCTGTTAATTTAATGCATTGCATGGCGAAACTAAGGGTGGCATTACAGCAGCAAGATTATGTAGCTGAAGTTATAAACACAGCAGTAAAGCTGTTCAACGAAGACATTGCTCTGTGCGAGAAAATGGCAACTCACGGAGCAAAACTCGTTAATAGTGGCGATAATATTCTGACTCATTGTAATACGGGAGCGTTAGCTACTGCAGGCATAGGCACTGCGCTTGGGGTGATTTATAAAGCGCAGCAGCGCCATGGTGACATTCATGTGTGGGTAGACGAAACTAGGCCATTGTTACAAGGTGGGCGGTTGACTGCATTTGAATTAGAGCGCTGGCAAATCCCTTATACTTTAATTTGCGACAACATGGCTGCAAGTTTAATGGCCGCGGGCAAAGTGGATAAAATTTTTGTGGGTGCAGACCGTATCGCCGCCAATGGCGATTTTGCAAATAAAGTAGGTACTTACAATTTAGCTGTGCTTGCGCACTTTCATGATATTGAATTTTATGTTGTTGCGCCGCTAACCACATTAGATATAAACACGGCGTGCGGCAAAGATATAGAAATAGAGCAGCGTAATGGAGCAGAGGTACGCGGTGTCAGCGGCAGTTTTGGCGAGGCGCTTTGGGCACCGACTAACGCAAAAGTTTACAATCCAGCATTTGACGTAACGCCCGCAAAGCTTATCACGGGCTGGGTACTGGATACTGGAGTATATAGCCAAGCCGATATTAAGCGAGGCGCTTTGAGGGGCTTTTAGTCATTTGGTTTATGCTCTGTGTAAAGCTCAATACTATTTGGGTTGTTGGTAGATAAAAATGAAATAGCTAACTTATCATTCTGGGCATTTAGCTTTGTTATATAGTTTGTTGGCTTCATTTTCACTAAACTTTTAATATCTTGCATTGTATCTAAAGTCGTACTGTATATTTCTAAATCGGTTGCCACAAATAATGTTTTATCATTGCTTGCTATAGCCACTATAGAGGGTTTGATTGTCGTTAGTTTATCTGGTGTTGCAAATTCTTTATAAGTATTGGTTTGGCTATCAAGTATTAAAAATTGCGTGTTTTTTGTATGCACAATTAACTGATCGTCATCAATCCAAGCAAGCGCAAGTGGAGTGTCGATGTCACTCATTACAGTGTTTTCATTATCAGTATTTAACAGTATTATTTGGTTGTTTTGATTAGTGGCATCCGTATAGATTATAGCCACTTTATTGTTACGCATTACAGCACTTTGAATATGGCCAGGCACCGACCACTGTTTTATCACATGGTAATCAGTGGCATTCAAAATGGAGAGTTGATAACTACTTTTGTTGTAGCTCAATAAATGCGAGCTATTAGCATCAGCAGCTATAATTATATTATCAGTGCCTAACTGATCAGTAATGTTGATAAATTGGTTGTTAGTTTTTAACCAATGTTCGCGTTTATCGTAGTGATAAGCATCGGCAAAGTAAATATCACCATTTTTCAGTGCTACGCCATCGCGCTCATGTTTATTTGCTGTGGCAATATGTTCCATGGTTGCCGTTTTAAAATCAAAGATATTGACATCTAAATCGTGTAAGTCAGTACTGATTAATATGGTTTTCTTATCAAGTGGGTATGCGTAATTTGCTGCATTTACAGGAGCTTCAATCACCTGCTCCAGCTGCATAGTATCAAGTGAAAATGACTCAATTGTCGAATTAAAGCGGCTGTACCAAATTAGTGTGTTGTCATCTTTGTCATAAGTAGCCGCCCATGCTCTGTGGGTGTTGGTCGTTAATAACTTCAACGAACTCCCATCAAGGTTAGCCATGTAAATCTCAGATTGGCTAACGTTATGGCGCTCAAAGATAATTCTATCGGGATTTGAGAGCGATGTTAATAAGTAGTCACCAGTACCTGTTATATTGGGTGTAGTAATACGCAGCTCCTCACCTGTTTTTTTATCATAGGCATAGAGCGCATTGAGGTGGGTAAGTCCACGATAGTTATTTCTACGAAATATTGCTGTATCGCCAATTTCCGTGTACTGAGTTAGTTCTTCACCCCCTGTAATGCTATACGGTAGGGGCATCTTTTTTATCTCTTTAGAAATAAAATTACTGGCTTGCCATTGCTGGCACTGGTATTTATTATTTTTCTTACACTTGATGTAAAATAATCGTTCACCATCACTTGACCAACCTTGCATATAAACTTTGCCAGCATCAATCAAATATTCTTTTTTACTGCCCAAGTCCATCACATATATATTATTTGTTTCGCTTGGTTTTGTAGCGGTAACCGTGTAAGCCAGCTTACTTTTATCAGGGGGAAGCAATAAGTTATAGTAACTTCCCTTATGCCAAGAAATAGTTTCTGCTTCTAAAGTAAGAAAAGGCATAGAATTTTGTGTTTCATTGCTGGCAGATGGCTGCTCTTGATAAAACCAAGAAAAGCAAATCACTAAGAGCAGCAAGACCATAGTCCAAGGCCAATATACTTTTATCGGTGTTCTCGTCGGTTGCAGTGTTGGCGGAACTAAAGGGGTTATAATAGGTTTGGTTACCGCAAGCTCTGCTTCAGCGCTAATTGCGCTTGAGTTCACTGGAATAAATAAACTGTAGCCAGCTCGGTAATGAGTTTTGATACTCTGGCCGGGCTGTTTTGCTGACTTGAGGGCTTTTCTTAACTCAGAGATGGCGCGGTTAATAGCATTATCATCTACATGACTTTGTTGCCAAATATTCTCAGCAAGTTCTTGGCGAGGAATTATTCGATCATTATGTTCAATAAAATAGCATAATAGTTTGAACAGCAGAGGTTCTAATTCCCTAACGTTATCACCGTCACTAATACTTTGCTGATCAACATTTAGTTGCCACTCGCCAACTAATATTAAGTTTCCTTGAGTGAGAAAACGCGCCAGCCCCATATCTAATCCTTTAATTATTTATTGCTTTTATCACAAAGAATAATAACAGAAGTTGTTTGTCTTTAGGGTATTTTTGTTGGGTGTTTGTAAACTAATGTAAGCTATATTAGGCTTTTAGCTACATACACCCACGCATTAATACCGCAGCTAAATATCTCTTCAACTCGTACGTAATCATCAACTTCGTAGTTGTCTGCGTTGGCGAGTTCTTCTGCGGTGATAGTAAAAATGGTGCCGGTTACTGTATCTGTCGCCAGTCCTGTTTTAATTAATGCAGGATGAAACCGTTGGCCGCTGCTTTTCAGCACGGCGGCATCGGAGATCTCAACTTCACCTATTACGTAACCTTGTAGTGTATCGGCTTGGCCTTCAAGCAAACGGCCAAAGGTATCAAGCTGTACTTGCTCTAATTGCAGCGTACCGTACGAGAATAGCTTTTCCATTTTTAGCCTTTTGGTTTTAAATAACAGGTCGTTAATCTAATAACGGAAATTGCTTGGCAATCTCTGATTCTGTGCTTTGTGCAACCCAGCCCTCAGTGTTATTGAACAAACGAATCGCGGTAAACTCAGGATCGCTGCCCATATCAAACCAATGCGGCGTGAGTTCAGGGACTGAAATCAAGTCACCCTGTTGGCACAACACTTGGTAAACTTTGTCGTTAATGTGTAGGCAAAACAACCCTTGGCCTTTCACAAAAAAGCGTACTTCATCTTCACTATGGGTGTGCTCAAATAAAAACTTAGCGCGTAAATCCGCCGCTGAAGGGTTACCTTTAGCCAATGAAATTACATCAACAGTTTGATAGCCCCCTTGTTGCTTTAGGCGCTCGATATCGGCGTTATAAGATGCAATGATCTCCTCATTATTAGTAGTGGCGGTGATCACTGCACTTGCTTGCCACTGCTCAAAACGTACACCGACCTTATTTAACTCTGCGGCTATCTCGTTGTTGTCATGACTTGTAAAAAGCGCATTTTCGCCATTACAGTCAGCAAAAATAGTTAATTGGCTCATGCTAAATACTCCGCTGTAAACTGGCTAAAATCGTTAATGTAATTATGTTCAACCGAGCAGGCTTGATCATCACGGATTAAGTGCAACGTATTTAGGCCTGCGGCTTTAGCTGCATCAAGCTCGCTAACCACATCGCTCAAAAATAACACTTCATTTGCGTCAAATGGCAGTTGCGTAATAATGTTTTCATACGATGATTGCTCTTGTTTTGCACCAACCTTGGTATCAAAGTAATCAGTAAATAGTGGGCGGATATCACCAAAATCGGAGTATTGAAAAATCAAATGTTGTGCTTTTACTGAACCTGACGAATACACATAAAGCTGCTGACCTGCGAGTTTTTGCTGTTGTAAAAACTGGTAGGCATCAGGATATAAGTGACCAGTAAAATCACCATTTTCGTAACCCGCCTGCCAAATCAAACCTTGTAGTTGCTTAAGTGGGGTAATTTTTTTATCGTCGGCAATCCATTTGAGCAAGGTGTTAATAACCGTATCTATAGAGGCATCTGGCTGCTCGATAAATTCTTTTACGGCATTTAATTGTTCAGCTACGGCGTCTTGTTGCTGGTTTGCTTTTACAAATTCGGGTAACCGCGCAGCGGCATAAGGAAACAGCACTTCTTTAACAAATGAAATTCGGGTAATTGTGCCTTCAATATCAGTTAATAATGCCTTGATCATACTTTTGCCTCTGCTGGAATACCTTCTAATTTTAAACGCTCAAGCTCACAACTAAATAAAAACTCTAAGCCTTCTAAGTGGCGACGTACTTCACGAATATCACGCCCTACAACATATAGACCATGGCCGCGAATAAGCACTGCATACTCAATTGGCGTGTGTAAGTGATGGTCACTTACTAATAAGCTTAGGCGATCAATATCTTGGTCGTTATCAAAAATAGGAATACTAAGTGTGTCTAAATGTGACGTATTGCCTGCAATTGACTTTTGCATTTCGTAGCCTTGTAAATCAAGGCTGTGGCCTTTAACTACCCGCGATAGTACCGTGGCCGCAACAGAGTGGGTATGCAATACAAAGTTAGCTGAAGGAATGAGTTTGTACATGCATAAATGCAGCTCTGTTTCGGCAGAAGGTTTGGCTGAACCTGCGCTGCGATCACCATTATGGTCTAACTGAATAAAGGTATGAGTACCGAGCTGACCTTTATCAAAGCCGCTGGCAGTTACAACAAATCCGGTGGTTGTACGAGCCGAAAAGTTGCCACCTGTTGCAGGAACCCAACCACGTTGACTGATCCATTTTCCTGCTTCTATAAGTTCTGAAATAGCGGTATTGTTATGCATATAATCCTCGAGCTACTAAAACGATTTAGACGGCTATACTTCTTTTATAAGCAATGATAGCATCGCTTTGGGCGCAAAACCATCATTAAGGGTAACCAGTGTTTGAAAGTAAATTGCCAAATTTAGGCACCAGTATTTTTAGTCAAATGACCACTTTAGCAAATCAATATGAAGCAATTAATTTATCGCAGGGTTTCCCTGAATTTGACGCGCCAGAGCTGCTAAAAAAACAGCTGAACCATTATGTATTAGAAGGAATGAATCAATATTCGCCTTCAAGTGGCGTGCCGCGACTACAGCAACAAATAGCTGAATTAGCACAGCGAAAATACGGTGCAGAAATTAATGCCGATCAGCAGGTAACCGTTACATCAGGCGCTACAGAGGCATTATTTGTTGCAATTCAAGCTATTGTACGTCGCGGCGATGAGGTCATTATATTTGACCCCGCTTATGACTCTTATCAACCGGCAATAGAGCTGGCAGGCGGTAAGTCGGTTAATATTGCGCTACATGCGCCAGATTATGTGATTGATTGGCAAGCTGTTGCCAGTGCCGTAAATAAAAACACCCGCGCAATAATTATAAATACCCCACATAATCCCAGTGGCAAAACATTAAAGCAGCAAGATATAAATGCCCTTAAAGCGATAGTTTCAGCGCATGATTTATATGTCATCAGCGATGAAGTATACGAGCACATTACCTTTGATGGGCAGCCTCACTTAAGTGTACTGCGTGATGATGCGCTATTTGCAAAAAGCTTTGTTATTTCAAGTTTCGGTAAAACATTTCACAGTACGGGTTGGAAAATGGGATATTGCATCGCACCAACAAGCTTGGCTGTGGAGTTTCGTAAAATCCATCAATATGTGACCTTTTCAAGTTTTACGCCTGCACAACATGCATTAGCCGATATGTTAGAGCAACAAGGAGAGCATGTGGATGAGCTTAGTGAGTTTTATCAACAAAAACGCGATGTGCTCAGTAATGCTCTTAAAGGTAGCCGCTTTACTATTTTGCCCAGCGAAGGCACTTACTTTTTGCTACTCGATTACAGTGATGTGTCTGAGTTAAATGATGTTGAGTTTTGCCAATGGCTAGTTGAACAGGCGAGCGTTGCTGCTATCCCATTGAGTGTGTTTTATCAACAACCAAGTTACGATAAAGTAATTCGTTTGTGCTTTGCTAAAAGCGATGAAACTTTGCTGCAAGCTGCGGAGATTTTATGTCAACTTTAACGCTCGCTTTGGTGCAAACCTCGCTTAACTGGTTAGATAAAGCTGCTAACTTGGAAAATTTTGGTAATAAAATAGCTAATATAGATAAAGCGGTTGATCTTATTTTATTACCCGAAACGTTCGCCACCGGCTTTGCGATAAGCCTCGATTGTGCTGAACCGGAAAACGGTCAAGTACTTGCTTGGTTAATCGCGACAGCTAAATCGGCCAATGCAGTGGTTGCAGGCTCCGTATTAGTAGAGCAAGGTGACAAAAAAGCCAATCGTTTTTACTGGGTGTGGCCCAGTGGTGAGGTTAAGTTTTACGACAAACGCCACCTATTTTGTTTGGGTAAAGAAGGTGATTTTGTAAAAGCTGGGCAGCAGCGCCAAATATTCACCATTAATGGTTTTAGGGTTTTACCGCAAGTGTGTTATGACCTACGCTTCCCGGTTTTTCAACGTAATCGTAACGATTACGATGTGATGATAAATGTCGCCAATTGGCCCGCAGCAAGGCGTAATGTATGGGATACCCTATTAATGGCGCGTGCGATGGAAAACCAGTGCTATGTGGTTGGTGTGAACCGTGTGGGGGAAGATGGCAATGGCGTTGCGCATAATGGCGGCACTGCAGTGTATGATTTCAAAGGTGATGTGCTAGTCGCTGCAATAGACAATGAATCAGACATTGTAATTACCACTTTAAAGAAAGAGCCGCTTGAACTATTTAAGCAAAGTTTCCCCGCGCATTTAGATGCAGATGGGTTTAGTTTGCAAGATTAAGCTGCGTTAACAACCAGGGCGACTATTTAGTTTTTATCGCCCTAATCACTTTGCAGGGATTACAACGGCCACCGAATTGGCCGGAATATCTTTTGTCACTACACTGCCTGCGCCAATTACACAATTATCGCCAAGCTCTATATTAAAACCAAAACCGCAATAAAACATCGGTTCAAGGTAGGCTTTACCTTTAAACTTTAATAAGGCACCAAGAATTTTAACTCGTTCATACGGTGTTGTTGGATCGGCCAAATTAAACTGATGGCATACCAGTTTGGCGTGAGTTCGCGTGTTTGCTAGTTCTGGATCTGAGGCAATATAGGGTATAAACCTACCTGCATTTTTTCAAGTTCATTCATCGTGATACTCTAATTGAAAATCAGTAATAAAATTATTGATTTTTTAGTTATCTTTGCTTCATAAATGCGACAGTGAGCCCGGAAAAAATAAACGTTATTCCAGCACCAATATTCAAGTTGTTTATTAGTTTAGGTTTGTTTTTTAGCCAACTGGCAAGCTGAGATGAAAACACTCCCATTAAACTAAAGCCAATTGTGGTTAAAATGGCAAACCACAGGCCATAGCCAATCATTTGAGCCGTGATAGACCCTAAAGCTGGATTTATAAATTGTGGTAAAAAAGCGAGTACAAATATGCCAGGTTTTGGGTTGAGTGCAGCAGAGAGAAAGCCGGTTGAAAATATACGTTTAAATGATTCTTTATTACTTGGTTCTAAAGAAATCAAATTTTTTGAACGTAAAACTTTAATGCCTAAATAAATAAGGTAGGCCGCACCGATTGCTTTAATCATATAAAAAGCAAATTCAGAGGTTTGGATTAGCAGAGTTAAACCAAAAGTTGCTGCTAGCACATGAAATAATATCCCTAGGCCAGATGACAGTCCTGAAATTATTGCGGCCGATTTACCTTGGCTTAAGCCTCGACTAATTGCCAGTAAATTGTCAGGCCCTGGCGAAATGACTAATAATAGGCACGCTAGTGTATAAGCAATAAAAACATCCAACGGAAACATAGTTACCCTTTATTCAATGACTTTGAACAATATAATAGACTTGCTTTAGAGGCTCTGATTATTATGTATACAAGCAAGTTACTCTTTTTATATCGTGCAGACAAGTTTGCTATACGCTCTAGAGCGTATTGACTTTTCGTGATTGATAAATGCCAAACATGCGCTGCCCAAAGGGTTCTTCCTAGGGGCGATTGACTCTTTGTTACCTACACGGATGTAGGTAAGGGGCGTGAGCAGGACGCACAAGCTTTGCTCGGTTTTTACTTAGCCCGCTAGGTTACAAACCTCGCGCCGCGATTAAATCGCCCCTAGATTGAACAAATTTCAATCCAAAAAGGTCAACACGCGCTAACAATCCCGATCAGGATATAAAACGTTTTCAAAAGGCCAATGTGTGCAAAGCCATGTACTGACAACTTGATGAAGTGTTTTATCTAAACAAATATATTCATCTTTGATCCATAGGTACACGCAACAGTCATAATCTACAGATGGACTTGGGTCGATATATATTGAGCCAAGATATATGTTCTGGGATTTATCTAATACTGAAAATGCAAACGCTTTACGAGTATTAAATTCATGTTTATGAATCTTTAAGCTGGCGATATTATCAGCGAGAGTCATTTTTGGATCTGGCCAGTTAGATGCAGGGCCAAAAATACCCTGTAACCTTTTTTGGCTAGACATGACCGCGGCATAATCTAATTCGGCTATATCATCATCGAGCACCTTAAAATAAAAATGATCGGTTTGAAAAGTTGTAGGTGGTATGAAAGTGTTAGGAATGAAAGGTTTAATCATATTTTGTGTTATCCATAGCATCCGTGTCGAGAGTTTTCAGCTTCCTTCAGCCATTTAATAACAAAAAAAGCCCCACAATAAATTGCGGGGCTTTTTTCGTTATTAAATGGCGGAGAAGGAGGGATGGGCTTGCTTACATCCATGTAATCAATCGCTTCGCGACGCTTGCAGCGGCCTAAAATGTTCCTGACATTTTATCGAACCCTAGTCGAGGATTCTCACCCTCCTTCACAGGTGTAAAGGTTGCGGGCATAAAAAAACCGCAATTAAGCGGTTTAATTTAATAAATGGCGGAGAAGGAGGGATTCGAACCCTCGATAGAGCTACAAACCCTATACTCCCTTAGCAGGGGAGCGCCTTCGGCCACTCGGCCACCTCTCCAGCGCATAAACTTTTCATTTTGATAGTCGAGTGAACCACCAAAAAGTAATAATGGTGGAGAGATAGGGATTTGAACCCTAGAGGGGCTATAAACCCCTGCCGGTTTTCAAGACCGGTGCATTCGACCACTCTGCCATCTCTCCGTTGACGCAAGATAATACTTAGGTGTGTGGGCTGTGTAAATAGGAAAAAGATCGTTTGCTGGTTTTTTGTTCTAAAAAGTGGTTTTTTTTTGAAATTAAGTGTTTTTTAGGTGTTTTAAGAAGGGGTTGCAGCAAACGAGGGAGCTAAATAAGTGTTTTCATTTAGTGGTTGGGTGTTTGCTGCACCGCTAAAGTAACCATGGTTGGGTGGTTACTTATATTGAACTGCGCCGCCAAGTGCTAGCTTTTTACCATAACGGTTAAGTTTAGCGAGCATTTTTGCTTTGCGATTGGTTGGTTTTACGGCAACATGCGTTGCTGCATTTTCATTTAATGTATTTACTGGGTTCATTACTTTGCTCCGGGTTATGTCTGTTTTGACAACAGGGCTATTCTGACGCTTAATTGCACAAAAATAAAACGATAAAAATTGGGGTGGTCGGATAGAAATAACTAATCTGAATATATTTTTTTAACGTGCAGTTCAGATTTTATGATCTGTGATAACTGCATGGTTATGAAGGTTGGGTGGTATTTTTGGTCTGTATTTAAAGGGTTTTAATTTTATTTTTTATTTTTTATGCATTGTGAAATAGAAAAAGTGACTAATTATTCAGATTAATTTATCTTTTGTTAATGTGTTTTTTTAAATAGGTGGGTAGATTGGTATTACGATGTTGATAATTATTAAACCAAGTACAAATAAAAATCATAAAAAAGTATGTGATTGGTTACTCCATGAGTGCAATCAACGACAAATAAGTACTGAAATAATATATACCACGGGAAATTTTCATCCAGATTGCAAAAAAATAACTGAACGCGCGGAATATTATCAACGTGCAGTGGTGGTTGGAGGGGATGGTACACTCAATTTAGCTGTTAATGCACTTATGGGACTTTCGTGTTCGTTGGCGTTATTACCATTAGGTACAGGGAATGATTTTTCACGAGGCTTTGGCTGCTCTGATAAAGAGTGGCGCACGGCGGTTTTTAGTCAAGGTGATGTCAAAATAGATGTTGGGCAAATAAATGACCGTTATTTTGTCAATATTGCAGGGGTTGGTTTTGACGCTCATGTTGTCAAAGCATTGCAGACAAAACCTGCTTGGTCCTCGCTTGGTTATAGCTTGGCAGGATTTAAATATCTATTAGGTTATAAAGGTACGCATATCACCAGTGATTTTTCAGGGCGTGAGTATGCGTATAAAAATCTAATCACTGTATTTGCGAACCATCGTTATTTTGGTGGTGGCTTGGCTATTGCACCTAAGGCACGATTGAACAGTGGTTACTTGGAATGCTATGCCATGCCTGCGCGTGGGTTGTTGGGCAACCTATATAGTTTTATGCGTTTATTACTACGCAATCACCATACAATGACAGGACTTGAGTATCAACGCGTGACGGTTGCAACCATTAATACACCTAATTTACCTATTGAAGCCGATGGCGAGTTGATTGGTGTAACACCTGCTTCTATTCAAGTGCACCCACGAGCCCTACGTTTTTGTGTGCCAACGTGTACCTCTATACAGTTAGAGATAAAAAAAGTATGCAGTTAAAAATAAAAAAAGCGCCTAACAAGTAGGCGCTTTGGGGTTAGTTACGTTTAAAACGTATTCTAACCGGGGATGGAGCTTTTTTGCTGCAATGACCGCGCTGCAAAAAATGCTTTAATTCGTTTTGTTGGGGTTAGTACAATGGCGTTACCTACCAGCACTAAACTAAAGCCTATAAACGTATTCGTTTGCCAGATAAACCCTTCAAATAATGTGCTCAGTGCAACGGCAACTAAAGGAAATAATACAATCACATAACTGGCGCGTTCTGGGCCTATGTTTCTTAGTAATGCAAAGTAACAAGCAAATGCGATAACAGTGCCAAATACAGATAAATAAACTAATGAATACCAATAGCTTGCAGGTGCCGACAAGCTAAACTGAGCATCGCTAATAATGACGTAAAATAATAGCCCAATCGCGCTATATAGCATGCCCCACGCATTACCTTGCATAACACCTATTTGCTGGTGAGAATTGCGAACACTGACCATATTCCCTAATGAAGCCACAAAGGTACCACTTAGAGCAAGTAGTAACCCGACCAACACCCCGTTACTCAAGTCGAACTGCTGTAACTGTGGCCAAAACAAGCAAATGATACCTAAAACACCTAAAATAGCGCCGCTGTAAATACGTTTGGCGATAGGTTTACCAAAGAATAAGCGGGTATTAACAATATTCATTATGAGCAGCATTGAAAAAGCAATGGATGTCATGGCTGACGTTAAGTAATTTTGTGCCCAGTAAAGAACCAAATAATTAAGTCCAAAATTACACAGCGCTAATAAAACAAAAAAACCATGGTCTCGGCGGGTGTAATTCATAGGGAGTTTTTTTACGCCCACCCACATCCACATCAAAATAGCTGCAAGGCTAAAGCGATAGAATAGCGAAACTTCAACGGCGATGTCACCTAATTGAAATTCAATAGCGAGCCACGTAGAGCCCCAAATCAAAACGGTGAGAGTGTACAGCGCGATACTTTTCATGGCCTTGGTCCAAGTGTGAAGATGAAGTGTTCATTTTAGTTCGCTTCTGTATACTTAACATATACAGAAAACTATAAATGCAACCTATACAGATTTGGGGTGCTTTGAGTGAAAGGTAAATGCAATGTCGTTAGTGATCAGTAAAACTAATCATGATTTTTTATACCAGCAAGTCATGCAACTTGTTCGCGATTTAAGTGAACAGGGCACACTGCTCCCTGGTGAGAAACTTCCTTCATTACGCAAAATGGCCGAAAAACTCAATGTGAGCATCCCGACTGTAAAATTGGCTTATCAGTCTCTTGAGGCACAAGGTCTTGTTGAAGCGCGGGAAAAGTCTGGTTACTTTTTAAAAACAGTTAATACACAACTTGCTCGGCCTAAACGGGTAAAGCTGAGTCGCGCGCCTGTATCAGTTAATATGCAGGTGTTAATTGAGCAAGTATACGATGCAATCCATCAAGCGAATGTGGTGCCTTTTGGTATTGCAAACCCTGTTGCGGCAGCCCCAACCGATAAAATGCTTAGCCGGACCATGCGTCGGGTAATGTCGATTGCAGGGAGTCGTGCAATAAACTATGGGGCGATGGATGGTTTTGCGCCGCTTAAAAAGCAGTTGATCCATCGTTATTTAGATTTTGGTATTGGGGTTGATAGCCATGAATTAGTGATCACCAATGGCGCACAAGAGGCTCTAGCGATCGCGTTAAAATGTGCGACAATGCCGGGAGATGTGATTGCGATCGAGTCACCTTGTTATTTTGGGATCATTGAATTGATCGAGAGTTTAGGCCTTAAAGCGCTGGAGATCCCGCTATGTCCTGATGATGGGATCTGGCTTGATGATCTGAACCAAGCTTTGCAAGATCACGATATTAAAGCCTGTGTGTTTTCAACTTCGATCAACAATCCGGTTGGCAGCTTTATGCCGGATCATAAGCGTAAACAATTAGTTGAGCTATTAGAATCACAAGATGTAGTGCTTATTGAAGATGATGTGTACGGCGATTTGCATTTTACTCCCGAGCGAGGCATACCTGCACAAGCGTATTCAAAAAAGGGGCTCGTGTTAACGTGTTCTTCGTTTTCAAAAACAGCGGCTCCGAGTTATCGGGTTGGTTGGTTAATTGCGGGAAAGTTTGCAGCGCGCGCAAGGCGTTATAAACGAGCACTAAGCTGCTCAACATCTTTAATTAATCAATGGACGTTATATGAGTTTGTGGCCAGTGGTGATTATGAGCGTAACTTAAAATTACTTAGGCAGCGTCTGCGTACCAATAAAGAGCGGATGATTTGGTGTTTGCAGCAAGCTTTTCCTGCCACGGCACGTATTAGTGATCCGCAAGGTGGCTGCGTGGTCTGGGTTGATTTAGGGCCAAGCTTTGACAGTATTAAGCTATTTCAACTTGCGCTAGAGAATGGTATTAGTATTACACCGGGTTATATATTTTCGGCAACGAATAAGTATCGCAGCTGTATACGGTTAAGTTATGGCTTGCCTTGGAATGAACGAGTCGAGCAAGCAATTATTAAACTTGGTGAGTTAATACATTTAGCTAAAAAGTAAAAAAGCAGCACGTTTAAAAGAGTGCTGCTAAAGGGATATCAAATTGTTATATGAGTTTAGTTGTTTTGTTTGTAGCTAAATAATTGATAATTTTTTAGCTCTGGTACTAATTTAACAAGTTGCTGCTCTTGCGCTGCAATCGTTGAAAAATTATCACATAATGCATCAGCACGTTTTTCTAGTGCGTTTGCTTGCAGTTCTACCTTTTCTTCTATTTGTGCACCCATATTTTCCATACGCTGTTCAAAGGCTTGCATATCGCCGCCGGCACCCATTAACTCAGACCCTAATGCCATCAAAATACTGCCCATTGATTGCATCATTGCTGATTCAACGGCACTTTCAATTTGTTCATCAAAATGGCTTTCAAAATTTTCGCCAAAGTCATTGAAACTTTGCTGGCCCATTACAAAGGCACCTTGTTGATAAAAGGTATTTTCTACCTCAACCTGAATCTCTGCCATTAGGTCATTAATACTGTCTAGACCTTGGATGTTAAATGCATTGGCGACTTCTTCAATTGCAACGCCGGCAATTTTTACACCTTCAAGTGCAATGTTAGCAACTTCAGGTAGCTGGCCTCGTAGGCTGTCTGAGTAGTCGCTGATTGCTTGACGCTGCTGGTCATCTAATGCCAATGTTTGGCCATCAACAATGAGCTCGCCATTGTTAGTGAAAGTCATGGTGTGATCGTTAGCGGTAAAAATTTCGAGTTCGTTTGGTTTAATGCGAACATCATTTTGAAACTCTACTTTGCACGAATCGCCGCTAAATGAAATATGCGAGTCGTTATCATTGTGCGCCATTGCCCCTGTGGCAATAAATAAAGAACCTACTAAAAGTAATTTTTTCATTTTTATATCCTGCTAATGTGTTGATTATAACGAATGCTTACTTAGTTGTTATCAAGTTTGATGCCAAAAAAAATTAATATTAATAATCATGTTGTTAGGGTGTTTTCTTTGTTTTTTGATTGGTCTATTAAATGATAAAAACACTAATTTTTAGTCAAAATCACTAAAAAATTTATAAGCATAAATAATGTTTATCGTTTCGATAAAAAAGTCTCACTTTCCAGAATTCAAATTTAACGCTATTTATTCACATTACTGACATAACATCATTTTAGAATGGGTTGTGGCTTTACTTTGGTGCGCTTCACTATGTTGAATAAGCGCACTAAACATTTTAATTTTACCAATGGCAGTGATAAAAATCCTACATTGGTCTCAAACACTTTATGGAGTGGGTTGTGGGTAAGACATTTAGTTACGATGCGCTAGATGACGCTTTTGTTGAAGACGAGTACGAAATGGTTGGGCGTAATCAACACGACAAGAATAAGCAAAAGGTGAAGAAAAAGTTGGAAGACTACCTGGAGCAAAAACGCTTGCGTAAAAACTTAGGTGATGATGACTTTGATGAGTACATGAATCACTAAGCAACAGTTTAAAATAAAGAGGCGTATGCCTCTTTATTGCTTTTAGTTTTTAAGTGCTTTAATGATCGTGCTTTCGATTTGTTGCGGCTTGGTAAAAGGAGCGAAACGTTTAATAGGTTCGCCATTGCGGCCGATTAAAAATTTTGTGAAATTCCATTTTATTTTACGGCTCAAAAACCCTGGTAAGGCTGATTTTAAGTGTCTAAACACGGGGTGTGCATGTTCGCCGTTTACATCCACTTTGCCCATCATCACAAAATCAACGCCATAATTAATTAAACAGCCTTGCTCGATATCCTTAGCATTTCCAGGTTCTTGTTGACCAAATTGATTACATGGAAAACCAATAATCACCAATCCTTGCTCGGCGTATTTTGCATGCAATTGTTGCAGGCCTTCGTATTGCGGTGTAAAGCCACATTTGCTGGCGGTATTAATAATTAAAACTACTTTGCCTTCAAGGCTGCTAAAATCAAATGTTTGGCCCTGTAAGTTTGTGGCTGAAAGTTGGTGAAAGTCGTTCATAATACTCACTTTATTATTGTTGTTTGGTAAATTCTATCCTGAGTTGTGGCAGACATACAGCTTAAATCTAGCTTTGCTCGATTTTTTACTTAGCCCACTCAGTTACAAACCTCGCGCCGCGATTAAATCGCCTTTGGATTGAACGAATTTTAATCTGAAAAGGTCAACACGCCCTAAAACTTGTGAGTAAATATTCAATCAATAAACGTACTCTATACGGCATTAAATCTTTGCGTGGGTATACTAACCAAGATGCATTATCAGTGACTTGAAATTCATCAAGCAGCGTTACTAATTGGCCTTGTTGCACGTATTGCTCAACAATATCGCAAGCTAAGTGGGCAATCCCTAATCCACCCAATGTTGCACTGAGTAATGCGCGTGGATGATTACTGCGCCAGTTTCCAGTAATTTTTACTTCTTTGATTTCGCCATTAAAATTAAATCGCCAGCGTTTACCCATTGCCACTAAGCAATTATGTTTAGTGAGCTGGTGAGGTGTTGTAGGAGCGGGGTTTTGTTGTAAATAGTCAGGGCTTGCAACGAGCGTCATGATGCGAGGGCATAGTGGTCTCGCGATTAAATTCGAGTCTTGCATACGCCCAAAACGAATGGCTAAATCAAAACCTTCTTCTACGAGGTCAACGTTGCGATTATTAAAGTCCATATCGACTTCCACGTCAGGGTAGCGTTTTACGAATTCAACAATTTTGGGTGCTACATTAGTTGCGACAAATTCCCCCGCGCCGGTAATGCGAATAAGGCCTTTGGGTCTGCGTTGTTCGCCTTGTAATTGATTATTAGCGTCTATAAGTTCTTGTTTTATGGCTTTGAGTTTAACTGCGTATTCACGCCCTGCGTCAGTTAAGCTTATTTTACGGGTGGTACGTTGAAACAGCACTGAGCCTAAGCGGTTTTCTAATTGTTGTACTTGGCGACTAATATGAGATGTTGACACTTCCATAGCTTTTGCTGCATGGGTAAAGCTGCCATGTTCAACGACATGTAAAAATTCATCAAGGCCTTGCCACATATATTATGTTCTCAAAATATTAAGTAATTATAGTTTATATCATTCATTGTTGCAGCTGTGCAAAAGTGATTGCCTGATCTTAATCTTTAATTTAAACGTTAAAAGTCTACAATCATTTGGTCACCACGCATTATGCATAATCAATTAATGGAGCAAGCATGTTAAATTTTAGTTTTGCAAACCCAACAAAAATTCATTTTGGCGAACAACAAATCGCATTAATTAAAAGTGAGATCCCAACTGACGCAAAAGTACTGGTTACGTATGGCGGCGGCAGCATCAAAAAAAATGGTATTTATGAACAAGTAAGTAATGCGTTAAGTGAGCATACTTGGTTTGAATTTGCAGGTATCGAGCCAAACCCAAGTTATCAAACGTGTATGAAAGCGGTTACTTTAGTTAAAGAGAAACAGATTGACTATATTTTAGCTGTTGGTGGCGGTTCTGTTATTGACGGCAGTAAATTTATTGCTGCAGCGGCAAATTATGAAGGTGAACCGTGGGATATTTTAGCTAAAGGTGGTGAAATTAAGTCAGCGATTTCGTTAGGTGTAGTGCTAACTTTGCCAGCAACGGGGTCTGAGTCAAATACCTTTAGTGTTGTATCTAACCTTGATAGTCATGACAAATTGCCATTTGCTAGCCCATTTGTACAACCGCAATTTGCTGTGCTTGACCCTGCAGTGACTTACTCATTGCCTAAACGCCAAGTAGCTAACGGTATTGTTGATGCGTTTGTTCATACTATGGAACAATACTTAACGTACGATGTAGACGCTAAGTTACAAGATCGTTTTGCTGAAGGTATTTTAATGACCTTACTTGAAGAAGGCCCAAAAGCATTCAGTGAGCCAGACAACTACAAAGTGCGCGCTAATATTATGTGGTCGGCAACGATGGCCTTAAATGGATTAATTGGTGCTGGTGTGCCGCAAGATTGGTCAACGCATATGCTAGGGCACGAAATGACGGCAGTGTATGGCCTTGATCATGCACAAACGTTAGCGATTGTATTGCCACGTATGATGGCTGAGCAAAAAGAAACGAAACGCGGTAAAATTTTACAATATGCACAACGTGTTTTAGGCCTTGATATTAGCGATGAAGATGCCGCTATTGAGCAAGCAATTGCTGCAACAGAGGCGTTTTTCCATAGTGTAAACATGCCAACTCGTCTAAGTGATTACAACTTAGGTGAAGAAGTGGCAGATAAAATTGTTAAGCAGCTTGAGCGCCACGGCATGACAGCGCTCGGTGAGCGAGAGCAAGTTACTCTTGAAAAGAGCCGTGCTGTTTTACTTGCCAGTGTTTAGCGCCAGTATCGGCAATTGAATTGGCGCATTGATTTGGCGCTAATTCAAAATTAAAAACAGGCCCATACCAGCCAGCGTTGTGTAGTAAATGTTATGCGTTTTATACGCGACAATAATTGCGACAACTGCAGCGCTGAGGTATGGGTTTTGCCAGTTTAGGTTAATACCATTATCTGTTACAAATACGATAGGCACCCAAATAGCAGTGAGCACTGCAGGGGCGCTAAAGCTTAAAAATTGCTGCATTTTTGGTCCGACTTTAAAGGGCAAAGCGCGATGTAAAAATAAGTAACGGGTAAAAAAAGTAATACAGGCCATTAATAAAATAGTTGTCATCATGATTTAGGCGCCTGTTTTATATGTATTTGGCTATTTGTGTGACTAATAACACGGCTAATAATATACCCCACGGTCATAGCACTCAGTGCAGCAACAACCAACCACAACTCAAACCCTTGGCTTTTTAAAACGCTAGCAACTATGCCTGCGGTTACAACCGTTGCTAAGGTTGCAAGGTTTTTTATGCCAGGAATAACCAGCGCTATAAATGTTGCGGCAATGGCAAAATCTAAACCGAGGGTGGTTAAATCGGGCAATAAACTCCCTGCTACAATGCCAATAAAAGTCCATAAATTCCACGCTATATAAAAACTAAATCCGGCACTTAGCGCATAGGTTAAACGCGTTTTTGTACGGTAGGCTTTGCGGTGGTGAGAAAATGCAAATAATTCATCAGTGAGTACAAAGCTTACAGGTAGGCGCCAACGCAAAGGTTGATCTATTACTTTGTGGCGTACCGCTAACCCATATAAAAAATGCCGTGAACTAATAATAAAAGTAGTAAATAAAATAGTTAATAACGGCGTATTACCAGCCATTAGTTCAATGGCAACCAGTTGCGCTGAGCCTGCAAAAACCAATAGTGACATAGCTTGTGTTTCGAGAGCTGTAAAACCATTCTGTACCGCTAACGATCCACATAAAATACCCCATGGGATCACCGCTAAACACAGCGGTAGCATATCTAAAAAACCTTTAAGTAATGCCTTTTTCACTGTGTATCCTTCGTTAATGAACTGCTAAATAGATTTCTATATTGGCCAGGCGTAATGCCAATGCGAGATTTAAAGTGATGATGTAAGTGACTTTGATCATGAAAGCCACATTCGTTTGCTGTTTGGCTGACATTTAAACCATGTTTTAACAATGTCTTTGCATGGCGAATACGGCGCTGTATTTGGTATGCATGAGGAGTTAAACCATATTGTTTTTTATATTGGCGAATAAAATGAAATGGACTCATGTGACTCAGGGCGGCTATTCGCTCAAGGCTTATCTCTTCACAGCAATATTCATCAAGGTATTGCTGTGCATGTGTAAGGTTTGCTTTGGGTTTTAGTTGTTTTAATTGTCGGCAATCTTGTTTAAATGACAGCATTAACTGAGTCATCACACTGTAAAATAAGCTTTCAGTATGCAGTTGGTTATTATTTTTCACTGTAGTTGTTAAGCAATTAAGTAGTTGATTTAATTCGTGGGTAAGTGAGCGATTGTTGTAAACAGCAAAATCAAAATAAGGTGCGCCACAGCGAATACCTATTAACTCTTGAGAAAGTGCGTCAAATTGCTCTGGACGCGGATACATTGCTCTGTATGACCAGCCTGCTTCGGTTGCTGTTTGGCCATTATGAATTTGGTCGGCATTGACTAAAATAATACTATTTTTTGGTGCGATATGGTCACTGCCACTGCGATAAAACTTTTGCGCGCCGCAATCAATTAAACCAATGGTGTAGCCTTCATGGCTATGGCGTGAAAAATTCTGATGAGTAAAGCGTGCTTGTAAAGCCTCTAACCCGCCTAATTTCTCATGGTGATAAAAAGTTGATTGTTCATCTTTCATTGGCGCCGCTTTTGTTATTTTAGCTCTTATAGCTTTGAGTATATCTAAACCAATATACAAAGCTTGTAAAAAATTGCGCGTTATACCTGCGGTTATTCGCCGCGTTGAAATAGTCGTGTAAAGCAGTCTGTGGCATTATTATAGAGTATATATTTAAGAGGTAGTTATTACGATGGATGATCAAGTGGTTAAACGTATTAAAGTATGGGATGGGTTTATTCGTAGCTTTCACTGGCTACTCGTAATAGCAATTGCCACACTGTATTTTAGTGCTGAAGAAGGCATGATGGAACTGCATTTTATCGCAGGTTTTTTTACATTAGCGCTGCTGTTAACGCGTCTTATATGGGGTTTAATTGGTAGTAAAACGGCGAAGTTAAGTGCATTACTACATTCTCCTATTACGGCAATCAAATCGTTTAAACAAACTAATGAGCCAGTGGGTCATGGTGCTGCGGGCAGTTATATGGTGCTCGCTTTTTTTGCATTGTTATTGGTGCAGTTAGTGAGTGGCTTAATGACCACGGACGATATTTTAACCGACGGACCATTGGTGCAATATGCCTCTAATAATGTGGTTGAGTGGGCGGGCTGGTTGCACCACAAAAATTTCGACTTATTATTTTATGCGATTATTTTACACGTTGTGGCAATTGTTATTTACCGTATTAAAGGCAAAAAGTTAGTTAAAGCGATGGTCACCGGGTATACGGACAAAGAAGCAGGTAATACAGAGGTTAAAGTAACCAAATCGCCTTGGTTAGCAATTGTTATTTTTGTTGTATTACTAAGTGGGCTATTGATGACATGGGGCGCAGAGCCGCTAAGTTATTTAGTTAGTTAGCAATTTTAAAAAATGGCGCTGATTGAGCGCCATTTTATTTAAAGCTTATCGGTTCAAAGATTAATCTTTAAATGATGTGTGGCAATCTTTACAGCCTTTAGCCCAAGGACCAAAAGCTTTGGCAATTAGCTTTTTATCACCAGATTGCGCAGCAACGGCTAGCTCATCAGCATATTGCTGAAATGCAGTTGCTTTTTTCATAAAGGTTTCGTTATCACTCCAAATTGCTGGAAGGGCAGATGTATCGCCTTTATCAGTGCCAGCGCCAAATGCTTCCCATGGCATTTTAGACAATGCTGCTGCATTATTTGCACGCTTTTGAAAGCGTTGTGCATCAAACTCTACTTTGCCTTTTAGCATGTCGCCCATATCACCAATTTGTACACGGATCATTGAAAATGCAGCTTGGCGATATTCAATCGCATCACTTGGCTCTTCAAATACAGATTCAGCTGATGCGCCCAGCGCTAATGTTGATAATACTGTGCCTAAAAATAGCTGTTTTAATTTCATTCCTTTCGCCCCTTAATTGTATTCATAGCGTTAACAACCGTTGTTGTATATCAGTAGGTCATATTATTCAAGTTTATTGCGGTTAAACTTAACTTAGCTTTAACCATTAAACTTAAGTTATCGTTTTTGATTCATATTTTTAGTCATTGATATCTATGTCGGCAAATATCATTCCTCTGCGCATACTGCGCGTGGCTAAGAATACTTCACCAAGGAGTGACATAAACGCACAAATCAGTAACGCCATGGCACCGACAAAACAACTACCGATAGTGACTCCTAAATTAACTGCCTGAATATGCGATAAAAACAGCAGCATAACCACGGCACACACAAGTACAGCACTTAATACACTTAAACTAAATGCGATATGGATAAAGCGAGATCGTTTTAGTAGTGCTCTGAGCTCTGTGGTTAGCGAGGTATTAAATTCCTCATCGGTACTGACCTTCAATTTACGTTCAAGTTGGCGGGCTCTGTCAGTTATTCGTGCTAAACGATTTGATAATACGCCCAACGTTGCGGCAATACCTGTGATCAAAAATACCGGCGCTACAGCTGTCTGTATTACCTTAGCCATTGTTAATATATTGATAACTTCATTGTTCATCAGTTTCTCTTTTAGGTATTGTTGCGTTTATGTTTACATTCATTTACAAGGTCGAGAATTTAAAATTTCATTGTAATCAGTGTTTTGAAATTCATTGTTTTGTTTATAGAAACAAAATGTAAATGGCAGGTAATAAAATAGTTGTCATTTGCGACATTATGGTTTTATATTGTACATGACTTAAAGTCTCGAATAAAAACAATCATAACCATTATATATCCAGGGGAATACTATGAATTCTAATTCAATTAAGCGAACGGCGGTTGCTCTTGCTGTCGCAAGTGCTTTTTGTGCATCAGCTCATGCTAATAATTTTGAAAAATATAATCTGACGTCTCAAAAAAATGTCCAATCTACAGCTGGCGTAAAAAAAGAACAGGTTCGCGGCGAAGCATCTAGCTGGTTGATTAAACTGCATGCCCCTGCAACAGCTCAAGTAGTAAGTACTGACGTTTCAGCTGTTCGTACGCAAGCTTTAGTAGCGCAAACAAGTGTTGAGCAAGCTATTTCTTCTATGGATTTGCAGCTACAAGTCATTGCAAAAACGTCTACTCTAGTGAGTTCAATCGTCGTTAACGGTAATCAAGAAGACGTAGCACGTTTATTGAATAATCAACAAGTAGAGGCGATTTACCCAGTATATGATTACGAACTGAGTGTTGCAGATAGCGCTGATTACATAATGGCGACACCATTAGTTGAAAGTGGTGTTGCATCAGGTCAAGGCATTAAAGTTGCTGTGCTTGATACTGGTGTTGATTATACCCACGCAGCATTTGGTGGGGCAGGCACTAAAGAGGCATATGATGCTGCAGTGGCAGATCCAGCAAGTGTTGATTGGCCGCAAGCGCAAATCAAAGGCGGCTATGACTATATAAATGATGATGCCGATCCAATCGATGTTAACACTAACCACGGTACACACGTTTCTAATTCAGTAAATGGTATTGCCCCAAATGTTGATCTTTACGTATATTCAGTATGTAACAGTGGTTGTCCTGGTTTAGCCCAGTTACTTGCTCTTGAAAATGCAATGGATCCGAATAAAGATGGTGACATTTCCGACCGTGTTGATGTTATTAACATGTCACTGGGTGGTGATTATGGTGACTTTGCAAATGACGCGGTAGGTCTATTTATTAATAAAGCGGTTAAACTAGGTACTAACGTTGTTATTTCAGCGGGTAATGACGGCGCATATCCATTTATTGTTGGCGGACCTAGTACATCTGAAAATGCACTGTCTGTAGGTGCAATGACTCACCCAACGGGCGACCAAGGTATCGGTAATGGTATGGTTGATGGTAAAGATGTCACCGTGCAACCAGCTAGTTTCGGTCCTCAAACAGCATTTAGTTTTGCCACGGGTGATATTGAGCTGGTTTACCCAGCTGAAAATCAAACTGCGTGTGTCGACTTTGCTGAGGGTATTGATTTTACAGGTAAAGGCGTGATTATTGACCGCGGTGGCTGTGCATTTACAACAAAAGTATTGGCAGCACAAGCTAAAGGCGCTGCATTTGTGATTATCGCCAATAATTCAGATGATGGTACACCGGCACCTATGGGGGGCTCTGATGCTGCCGTAACGATTCCATCAGTTGGTGTTAACTTAGAAACAGGTATGGCACTTAAAGAAGGGAAAGAATTTACCCTTGCTGTAGAGCGCCTTGTGCTAGCTGGGGCAATTGCTGACTTTACATCACGTGGTCCTTCAATGGGTGGATTACTAAAACCTGAAATTACCGCTCCAGGTGTAAATATCATGACTGCTCACCCAGGTTTAGGTGATGGCTTGACAGGTGCTACTGGTACTTCGTTTTCTGGCCCTATAACCGCTGGTGCGATGAGCCTTCTTAAAGAAGCACACCCAGAACGCAATGCATTTGAGCTTAAAGCGACATTAATGAATGCTGCTAATCTTGATGTAACAATGGAGCCTCGCGCAATTAATCCAGATGCCGAACTTGCGCCAATTAGTTATATCGGTGCTGGCTTGGTTGATGTTAAAAAAGCAGCTGAATTACCAGTTGCAGCCTGGGCTAAAGACACTAAACAAGCGGCGCTTTCGTTTGGTTTAGTTAATGCCGCTGAAATGGTAGAGCTGACTAAAACGGTTCAAGTGAAGAACTTCTCAAACGTTGATAAAGTTTATACACTTTCATTAGAACAGCGTTATGCAAATGATGTAGATCGTAACTCGTTAACAATGCAATACCCTGCAACAATCACTGTTCCTGCAGGTCAAACAATGTCATTTGACGTAATAGCAAAAATTGATCCTTCAACCTTGCCAGAGTGGACATTGGATGCATCTAATGTTGGTTCTGAGGCTGTCACAGCTGATTTAACGAACCTTGAATTAGACGGTGCGCTTGTTTTCTCTGAAGGGGATATGAAAGCGTTCCATCTTGTGTATCACGTATTACCAAAAGCAAATGCACAGGTAACGGTAACACCTGAAATGACTGAGAAAGGTCCAATGCATAAATTGACAAATACCGGTGCGACAGTGCTTAAACCCGTATTTGCGCCAGTTGTAGCAACTGGTGAGGTTGATGAAGATCAGCGCTTTGATATTATCGGTGGATCAATTGAAACATTCGCAGTTTCTACTGATATATGTGCAGACGGTTTTGTAACACTAACAACAATGATCTTCAATGAAGGTATTACTCACACATACGTGGGTGGGTTCATGGCTGATTTTGACTTAGATCAAGATGGCACTTATGACATCACGGTTCAAAATGGTAAAAACGAATGGTTTTCTGACGATGTAGAACCAGGAAGCGCACTTACCTTTACACATGGTTATGGTTCAGGCCGTGGTAACCTAAACAATATTTATCAAGTTATCGGTAATAACCATTTCACAATGCAAAGTTGTTTAGGTGCATTTGGTTTAACTGCTGAAAGTATCGATACAGTAACAGCCAATGTTCGCTTTAGAACAGAAGAAGAGACATGGACACCTATCGCGACGGGTTCTGGTGATACCGTAATGGGTACTTATACCTTTAGAGACGCATCTAACGACGTGTTAGCAGCTGTGGTTGATAGTAATGAAAATCAAATCACTGAGTTGCAACCCGGCGAGTCAGGAACATTGATGAATGCAGGACAAGACTTTATGGTTCTGTCTAGTTCAGGTTCAGCACCTTTAGTTGCGACACCTCGCGCAGACAGTGGTACAGCACCAATGGTTACTGATGCAGCGTTCTCGGTTGATGAAAATACGGTAAATGGCACTGTTATCGGTATGCTTGAAGTAACATATGGCGCCGACTTAGCTAATCCAGTGTCGGAGTTCATTGTTTTAAGCTCTACTTCTACGGCTATATCTGTTTCTAAAATGGGTGAAGTTACTGTGATGAATCAAGATATGCTTAACTACGAAGCAGGTCTGATGATGGTTGAATTGGAAGTCGTTGCGACTGATACCGCTGGAAATATTTCTGAGTCGGCGATGGTTACTATCACTATAAATAATATTGCAGATGAAGGCGCTGAGGTAACACCTGTTGTTGATGTAGAACAAAGTTTCTCTGTGCAGGAAAATGCAGCAGTGGATACTGTAATTGGTTCAGTAACAGCAACAGACCCTGATGCGGATGCGACACCAATTGCTAGTTATACTGTGACGGGTAGTGAGCTTGTAAGTATTTCAGCTACAGGTGAACTGAAAGTCGCAGGCAGTATTGACTATGAAGCAATAACTGAGATTAAAGTAATGGTAGCTGCGGTCGACTCTATGGGCCATACATCTGAAGCTGTGGAGGTCATGATTGCAGTGACACAAGACCCAGCCGAAGATGTTGTTGTACCAACACCAGAGAAGAAAAGTTCAGGTGGTTCACTTGCTTGGTTGACGTTATTTGCTGCGCCATTTGCATTTATGCGTCGTCGTAAGCAAAAATAATCTCGTTTTTATTAATTTTTTTTATATTAAATTAAAACACCGCCAATTGGCGGTGTTTTAATTTAAGTACTTTAATTTCAAGCTTTTAAAGTAAGATTTTTTTTGTATTTATGACACGAGATGTTTTTTTTGCATGAAAAATAAACGGTTAAGAAAGCACAGCTTCAATTACTTGTTAATAACTGTAAACGACTTGTTGTTAAGCGTTCCTGTTTTATGTATCTTATTACGTAATAAAAACAACGGATAAGAGAGTCCATGAAAAATAATATTTTTAAAATATCAGCCTTGTCTGCGGCGGTAGTTGTTTCACTTGCTGGCTGTGGAAGTGATAATAATAAAGCTAAAACAGTACCAGTTGTCCAAGACTCAGCACCTACAGCTAGTGATTTTGCTATTGCAGATCTTAAGCAATGGATTCCAGTAACAGGTGAAATTACAGCCAAAGATGCTGATGGTGATGCATTAAGTTTTAGTTTTACAGAAAATGATAAAGAAATCGAAGGCGTTGAGGGTGTTTATACTTTTAGTCACGGTATACTTACTGTAGATGGCAAGGCATACACGTACGTATCAACTAGCGGTGAAGACGCTGAAATTGATTACACTGTATCTGCAAATAGTAAATCTGCAAGTGCAAAAATAAACATTGTAGGTGTAGCGAATGATCCACTTGCTATACAACAGTGGCATTTAAGAAACACTGGACAAAAAGCGTATGCACTAAGCGACGAAATGAAAAAAGGTATGATTAACCTATATGTGACTAGGTTTGGTTTTACTGAAGAAGCCGCAACAACCAGAATTAATGAAGACTTTGCTAAAAGTGAAGAAGAACTTGTTGCCGGTGAAGATATGAATGTATCTGTTGCATACGCCATGGGTGTTACTGGTCAGGGGGTTACTGCAGTTGTTGTTGACTCAGGCATGGAAATTCGTCATGAAGACCTTATTGACAATGTTTTACCTAACCGCTCGATAAATCTAAATGTTGAAGTAGTAGATCGAACTGATCCTACAAGTACAGCAAATAGTGGTGATCACGGTACAAGTGTTGCAGGTTTAATTGCTGCAAAAGGTTGGAATGGATTAGGTGGTCGCGGTGTTGCACCTGACACCGGTTTGATAGGTATGAATTTGTTAGGCGGTGATAAAATTCCTCAAACAGATTTACTAGTTCATGGTTTTCCTGGTAGTGGTATTAGCAAATCAGAGAATATCTCAGCTTTTAACCGTAGCTATGGTATTACATTCCCGACATTTATAAGTTATTCAGAATTAAATGAAGCTATTGAGTCTTATCCTAATATTCACTTACGTGATGGTAAAGGTGCGCTTAATATTAAATCAAGTGGTAATGCATTTGATAGCGATGAAAATGAAGGTTCATTATGTAAAGATAATGGTGCAAATGAGCTTGGTTTAACTTGTTATAATGGTGCATTTGAGCCTAGCCAAAGTCACCCATATTATTTCAGCGTAGCAGCTGTTAATGCTAATGGTAAGCACACTAGTTATTCAACCGCTGGTGCAAATGTTATGGTTTCTGCACCCGCAGGTGAATTTGGGCGTTTTTCTCCAGCGATGGTGACAACAGATCAAATGACCTGTATTAATGGTTATTCAGGTTTTAATGGCCGCGGGATCGCATCTTGGGCCGCCGCTTTTGGTGAAGAATTTGCTGCAACGCAATACCCGTTTAATTACCCAGGGCATGCTGATAATGAAAGCTGTAATTATACTTCATCATTTAACGGAACTTCGTCTGCCGCGCCGAATGCGTCAGGTGTTGTATCACTAATCTTATCTGCAAACCCTGATTTGACGTGGCGTGATGTTCGTCATATTTTGGCGTCAACGAGTACATTGATTGATGCTGATAATGCAGAAGTAAAACTTACTGTGGGCGAAGGAGAGTTTGTTGCTCATGAAGGTTGGGTTGAAAACTCTGCAGGTTATAATTTCAATAACTTATATGGATTTGGCCGTGTAGATGCAGGTGCTGCAGTAGCAAAAGCGAAAAACTATGATGTAGTGCTAGGCGAGGAAGTTATTTCTTCATGGATAGGTGCAGGGTCTGCTGTTGGCGAAGATGCTTTAGCTTTAGAAATTCCTGACAATAGTGCAACAGGTTTAACCCATACAATTGAAGTAGCGGAAGAGTTAAATATTGAAGCTATTCAATTTAAATTTGATGTAAGTAACTCAGAGATGCTCATGGCGGTTAGTGATGGCACTCAAACGTCAGCGGGTACCGATTTAGCAATTGAAGTTACATCACCTTCAGGCACTCGTAGTGTATTACTTTCTTCTAAGCAGGCTTTATTCTTACCTGCACTTAACTTTAGCAGTGGTTTTTTAAATGGTTACATACTTAAAGATGCTGTAATGCTATCAAATGCATTCTATGGTGAGTCAACGAAAGGAACATGGACAATACGCTTACTAGACACAAGCAATAAAAGCTTTGAACTTTCTGGTGGAGATAAGAATTTTGTAGAAGCCACTGGTATTAGTAATAATACAGCATTAAGTGTGTTGGAAGGTGTCTCATTAAGAGTGTTTGGTCACGCAGGTCAAGAATAAGGTTTATGAAAATGAAATTAAATAATATATTGGTTGCAAGTACTGCTTTGTGTTTATCTTTATCAGTGCAGGCTAATACTAATTTTGATAAAGAATTAGTAGAGTTACCTAAGAAAAAAGTTGCTAGTTTGAAAATCGATAAACCAGATTTTGGTACTTATAAAGTTGAGAAGCAGCTACGTTTGGTGCCTTCAAGCATAGTTTCAGGCGAGCACGTGGTATCGCAAATTGGCGACATGGCTGTGATCAAAGCAGATATTTCATCTGAAGTTGTGACAAAGGGAACGCTTGTAAGAAACATTTTTACAAATAATTTGTCAACGTTATCGGGTAATATCAAGGTTTTACTTAAAGATGATGTTTCAGCACATTCAGTTGCTTCTACATTAGGCATGAGAGTTATCTCTGTATTTGCTGGTACTCAGATTGCGGTATTAGCAATCAGTGAAGGCCAAGATATTCTTGCTCTTTCAGAGCAGTTGAGAAGTGCTGATTTAGTAAAAGAAGCTCGTATTGAAGTGCAAGAAACAATTTATAGCGCACAATAATTTTACGGTTTAGCTCATTTAGCCTAAAGGTAACTTTAGGCTTTTTTGTAATTCGATCTGGTCTAAAGTGGATATTTAGATTAATAAAATATCCTAAATTTCAGTTCTCGAAGTAAACAAGTAATAACGAATAAAAGGGAGCTTAGGCTCCCTTTTTACATTCTGTTACAAAGCAATATAATAAGTTCTCTGTAATCAGATATATTGCTTAAGGAATAAAAATAATAAGACCAATTCAATAGCAGTGAAGCTTAAAGAGCCTGCCTAATTGGTTTATATAACTTAAGGGAATTTATTTATCATGAAAGTTGTTCAATCTTTTGCGCTGGCAGCATTATCTTTGGCTGTACTAGCGGGGTGCAATAAAGCACCAGAGCAAAAAAATGCTAGTGAAGCTAGCGTATCTCAGGAAATTAATATGGCAGGTGTAACGGCGCCAGTGGCTAATAAAATACCATTTGCAATGGAAATTCATGGTGATACTCGTACCGATAATTATTATTGGATGCGTGATGATGAGCGAAAAGATCCGGCTGTTATTGCACATCTGAATGCTGAAAATACATATACAGACGCAATGCTAGCACACACTAAAACGTTGCAGGCTACGCTGTTTGAAGAGTTAAAAGGGCGTATTCAAAAAGACGATGATTCAGTGCCTACTAAAAGTGGTGACTTTTATTATTCATCGCAAACGCGTGGTGAAAACGAGTACCCAACTTATGTTCGCAGTAGCGATGCTAAAGGTACTGATCAAAAAGTTATATTAGATGTAAATGAGCTTGCCAAAGATCACGATTATTATTCGGCTACAGGTTTGTCTGTAAGCCCAAATGGTAATTTGTTAGCGTACGGTGAGGACACGGTAAGTCGTCGTATTTACACTATTTTAGTGAAAGATTTAAACACGGGTAAATTACTAGAAGATAAGCTCGAAGGGACCGATGGCGATATTGTCTGGGCTAACGACAATAAGACCTTTTATTACATTAAAAAAGACTTACAAACGTTGCTTGGCTATCAGGTCTACCGCCATACCTTAGGTACGCCACAAGCACAAGATGAATTAGTGTACGAAGAGACAAATACCAGCTATTACACTGGCCTTGGTAAAAGTAAAGACAAGCAAGAAATTTATATTTGGCATGGCAGTACGAGTGCCTCAGGCGTCTCTGTGATTGATGCTAACGATGCCAAATCAAAACCAACACGCTTAATCGAACGCGAAGAAAACCTTGAGTATGACATTGCCAAACATGGCGATACTTATTATATCGTCACTAATCTTAACGCGGTGAATTTTCAGCTTATGACTGTGCACAAAGACAAAGCACATGATAAAGCGAATTGGCGAACGCTGATCCCGGCACGTGATGACATTAAACTTGAAGGTATCGACTTGTTTGCCGATCACCTGGTGTATAAAGAGCGTGAAATGGGTCAGTCTCGTTTAACGATACGTAATTTAACATCTGGCGATGAGCAACAACTGAGCTTTAACGATAGCAGTTATATGATTCATGCTTACGGCAATAATGAATTAGATAGCCAAAGTTTGCGTGTATATTACGCCAGTATGACAACCCCTGGTTCAACGTATGATATTGACTTAAATAGCACCGCTAAAACACTGTTAAAACAACAACAAGTTATGGGGGATTTTGACGCAGATAACTACGCATCAGAGCGACTATTTATTACCGCACGTGATGGCGTAAAAGTACCCGTAAGTTTGGTTTATCGTAAAGATAAATTCAAAAAAGACGGTACTAACCCATTATTGCAATATGCTTATGGATCATATGGCGCAACAATGGACCCAAGTTTTTCAAGTGGTCGCTTGAGCTTGCTTGATCGTGGTTTTGTATTTGCGATTGCGCATATTCGTGGTTCTCAAATGCTTGGTCGCCCTTGGTATGAAGACGGCAAGCTACTAAATAAAAAGAATACCTTTAATGACTTTGTTGATGTTACCAAAGGCTTAGTTACTCAGCAGTATGGCAATGAAGAGCAAATTTTTGCTATGGGCGGCAGTGCGGGTGGGTTATTAATGGGCGCTGTGGCAAATCAAGCGCCAGAGCTTTATCAAGGGATGGTAGCGGCTGTACCATTTGTTGATGTAGTTACGACGATGCTTGATGCAAGCTTGCCATTAACAACCAATGAATACGGCGAGTGGGGCAATCCAAACGACAAAGTATATTATGATTATATGCTGTCGTATTCTCCGTATGACCAAGTAAGTAAGCAAGCGTATCCAAATATGTTGGTTACTACTGGTTTACATGACTCGCAGGTGCAGTATTTTGAACCTGCAAAGTGGGTCGCGAAACTACGTGACTTTAAGACAGATGATAACAAACTCCTGTTTAAAATCGATATGGAAGCAGGTCATGGCGGTGCATCAGGGCGTTTTAAAAGCCTTGAAGACACGGCGCTTAATTATGCCTTTATGTTAGATCTAGCAGGTATTAAAAAGTAACGATTAATCAAGGCGTGACAGAGGTTACGCCTTAATTTTTTGCGGTAGATTAAATCGAAACTGAGTACCTTTGCCCAACTCACTTTGAACGTTAATCTCGCTGTTCATTAGTTGCAATAAGCCTTTGCAAATAGCTAAGCCTAAACCACCTTGTTGACGGCCCGCTTTATTTGAATTACTGGCTTGATAATGAGGTTCAAATATTGCCGTTAATTCATCTTGATTAATTCCAACGCCAGTATCACTAACATCCACATAAAGCTGCTCAGATCCTACATCCTGCACATGTACAATGATTTTTCCACCCCTAGGGGTATGGCGAATCGCATTATCAATTAAGTTACTTAAAACCCGCTCCAATTTGGCGATGTCGGCAACGACGGTAAAATCGCAAATCGCGGGCTCAACACTTAAATTAATTTCTTTGTGATCGGCTGTTAAACAAAACTTAGCAACACAATCGTAAATTAGCTCACCTAAATTAAGGGTTTCTGGGTGAATTTTCACTTGGCCATTTTCTAGGTTTGCTAACTCAAATATTTGCTCTATTAATTGTTTTAGCTGCTGACAGTTATCACTAGAAACGTCAAGGTAGTGCTGACGCTCTTGCGTGCTTAATTGGCGATGAGGCTGGTTTAGCACCTCTAAAAACCCTTGCAATGATGCCAGCGGCGTACGCAGATCATGTGATAAATGAGTGAGTAATTCGCGGCGTTGCTTGTCGCTTTGTTCTAGGGCTTTGAATTGCTCATCAATGCGCGTGAGCATAGCTTGAATGCCTCTACCAAGATTATCTACTTCATTATTTTTATTTGAATAGGCAGATAGTTTGCTATCGGTTAAGCTGTAATTAGCGGCTTCAATAAGACTTACTTCGGCTGCTAACTTCTTAATTGGAGCGGTAAAAAAGCGGAATAAAACCAGCATTGCAACAAACAAAAATAACAAAGCTGCCGCTAACCAAAGTACAGCCAGCCACAGATTATCATTGGCTTTGATATTGTTAAGAGTGGTGTCATAGGCTTCTCCACCAATAATCACATATAAATAACCCTGCAATGAGTCTTGATTATAAACAGGTGCAACAGAAAATATTTTTTGTTTATTATTATCTCGCGGGTCATCGCCATATAAAGGCGTAATTGTTGGATCGGTAATTAATCGCTTTAATGGTGTGAGGTTTATATGGCTACGCTTTACTTTTCCTGGTTCGGCTGAGTAAGTGAGGATTTTTCCTTGTGGATCAACAAAATAAAATTCAAAAGCAGGGCCTAATAACATTAAAGTATGAAATAGGTTTTCAAGCGCTTTATAGTCATAAATACCCTGTTTTATGAGCGGGTTATCTTGTACTAAATGTTCCGCAAGTTGTAGATGTAAATTTTGCTCGCCATGATGCTGAGAAGTTTGTTCAAGTTGCTTACTCCAACCGTAAACAAGTGCGCAAATAAAACAAAAAATAACGACTAAAGACCATGCTAGTTTTTGATACAGAGATAAATTCATGTGATTTTCACCCGTTGCTTTTTGAGCTGTGTTATTTCGTTAATCAGTTACTCAGTTGAGTCGGATTTAATTTATAGCCGACTCCCCAAACTGTTTCGATAAAAGGTGCTTGATGGTGTAGTTCAAGCTTAGCGCGTAATCGGTTAATATGAGAATTTACGGTATGCTCATAACCACTATGTTGATAACCCCATACTTTATCGAGTAATTGTTGGCGACTAAAAACATGGTTTGGGTGGCGAGCAAAGTAGGCGAGCAAATCAAATTCTGTGGCTGTGAGATTTAAAGCCCGCTCAGCGAGGTATACTTGGTGGCTAGAAAACTCAATATTCAACGATCCTAGTTGAATATTTTTTTCAGTCGCGATAGCTTCCTCAACACTAGGATTTGCAGCAAGTATTTGGGCGCGGTGGCGTAATTGAGTTTTTATACGCGCTTGTAATTCACGTGCAAAAAAAGGCTTGCAGATATAATCATCAGCGCCCATTTCAAGGCCAATGACTCGATCCATATCTGAGCTTAGCGCGGTGAGTAAAATAACCGACGTGGTGGGATAGTGCTCTTTAATTTTACGACACAAACTTAAGCCATCCATTTGTGGCAAATTAATATCGAGTAAAATTAAACCGTAAGGTTGTTTTGCTATTTTTTTTAGCGCTAACTCTGCGCTTTCTACATGTTCAATGTGTAAGTTAAGTGGTTCAAGCTGGGTAATAATTAATTGGCCGATAGCTCGGTCGTCTTCAACGATTAATATTTTTTCATGGCGCATACAGTCATCCTAATGGAAAAAGCCCATCCATGAGCTCTAACTTCCCCCTAAACTGCTAGGCAGTTTAATGATTACTGTGTCCGTGTAATAACGATTTTAGCTAGCGGATTATCAAACTTGTGTTCGCTGTTTAAGGTGGAGCCAGACAGCCCGTCTTGTTGGCTTACAACACCTGGATGCATAGAAACAAGGTCTATATCGTCGCGTGCTTCATTAAACCCTTCTCCCCCATCTGCAGGACCTGGAATTGAACCTTCTGCTTCTGAGTTTGCTTCAGTTCCTGCGTCATACGCGAATGTGAAGTGAGTTAATGCTTCGTCTACAGTTAATGCGGACACATCAATAGAGTTAAGACCGGTAAAACCATCATTTGTATTCACCATCATTGTCGCAAGTGATAATTTTAATTCTTCTAGGCTGCTGGTTGTGACTGTTAAGGTCGTTTGCGCGCCAGGGCCTACCGGTGCATCACCCGAGCTGGTAGCAATTGCAGAGGCAAAATTTAGTAACTCTGAATTATCACCCCCTTCAGCCATTAACTCTAACGCTGCTGATGAACTTTCACCTATTTGCCATAAGTTACCTTCATTGTGTGCGATGAGTGCAACAGGTGAGAACGGTTGCCCAGCGGTTAAGTTACTTACTTCTACGCTAAATTGATAACTAACAGGTTCAGGAGTCGGCGGTGTAACGACTTCATTGTTATTTGAATCGCCACATGCAGCTAAACTCGCTCCAAGGGCAATAATAATTAAGCTTTTATTAAAACGTAACATAACAGCGCTCCTACTTAACCGTAACGGTGAGTTTCGCAACAGGGTTCAACCATCTATGCACTGTATTGCTTAAATCACTGGCACCAGCACTTAGATCGTCATCACCTAAATTACCTGCGTGGATATGTACATTCGTGTTGCTTTCGGTACTGGTTAAACCTGCCCCGCCAGTTCCTGCATTACCACCTGGAGCTGCTGGGATACCTGGTGTGCCCGGCGCGCCAGAACCCGCTACGACAAGTTCATCGTTTGCTTCAGTACCAGCATCATAACCATTTAAATAAACAGTGTAGGTACCTGCTTCTGTTGGGATTTTCCAGCTATCAAGACCAACAAAACCATCATTGGTAGGCAGTAACATTGCAGTAACCGACAGGTAATCATTACCGTCAGTTGTCATAAGTGTAGTCATTGTTGATGTGGTCGGGGCTAATAACCCAGCAGCTGGATTAGCTGCCATATCACTGCCAGCGGCAGTTGCCTGTGCAACTAATGGATCAAGATTTCCGCCTTCAGCCATTGTTTGCAGTGCCGTTGATGCAGGCATTGCAACTTCAAATAAGTGCTCTTCGTTATTGTGTGCAGTAATTAAAATCGGCGTGAAGTGAATGCCTTGAGTAAGGTTAGTAAGTTTTAATTCAAGTTCTGCAGCCATAACTGATTGACTTGCTAGTACTGCAATTGCAGCGAGAGATAGGGTAGAAGCTTTCATTTTTAGTTCCTGTAATTGATGATTCGAGTACGAGTATCAAATACCGACATCATGAAAGCCTCACAAACTTATCACTTTTTTATCACAGTATAGTTAAACCTTACCAAACAACCTGTTGGAGGGTATTAGGATCTTCACCAATGAGTGTTTTTATTACTTTGTTATGCTCATCAAGTAAAATTAAGCGTGGGATCCCTTTATTTGCATATTGACTGTAAATGGCACGCTCAGGGTCGGCAATGAGTGAAAATTCAAGGTTATAATCTTGTGCAAATTGGGTAAGAGACTGTGTTGTTTCCTCTCGGCCTATGGCAATGATTTGTAGTTGAGTATCATTGATCAGTGGCGATGCTTGAATTTGCTTAATAACCCGCTGTGAGTCAGAGCACCATGTGGCAAATAAAATAACCAGCTTTTTATTATCACCTAGTTTCACTTCTTGATTATCAATATCAGTAAAGGTGTTTTGCTTAAAATGTTCACCTGCGTGGATGTAAGTTTGATAACCTTTGTCGTTAGTGGTTGCAGTGGCAGCTGGCATTTGCTCTGGTGTATGAGCATTATTACTACAGGCCGTTAAGGCAAAAGAGGTTAAACATAATGCAGCTATATGGCTTAATAGGGGTTTCATTTTAAGTTCCTTTTATTTATGTTGATTATAATCTAGGGCGTGTTGACCTTTCGTGATTGATTTTGCAGCAGTCTATTTGGTATTTAGGCAAGGCAGCGCCTATGGTGTGTGGTTGTTCCCCACAAATAGGCGATAACGCAGTATAAATGCCAAACATGCGCTGCCCAAAGGGTTCTTCCTAGGGGCTGATTAACTCTTTGTTGCTCGGTTTTTACTTAGCCCACTAGGCTACAAACCTCGCGCCGCGATTAAATCGCTCCTAGATTGAACAAATTTCAATCCACAAAGGTCAACACGCCCTAGACATTATGCCAGAAAACACTCAGGATAAAGGATAAATAAACAAGGAGATGATAATGGAAGATAATCAACAGGTTGAACCAGTTGTAACGACTAAAGATGAGCGTATGTGGGCGATGTTATGTCACTTGAGTGCGTTAACGGGGTTTATTGTGCCTATGGGTAGCATTATTGGCCCATTGATAGTGTGGTTAATAAAAAAAGATGAAATGCCACTTGTTGCTGAACATGGTCGTAAATCATTAAACTTTCAAATTACGATATTAATTGCTTATATTGTATGTTTAATTTTAATGTTCGCTGTAATTGGCGTTATCTTATTGCCTCTGGTGGCTATTTTCTCGTTCATTATGGTGATTGTTGGCGCAATTAAAACCAATGACGGAAAAGAATTTAATTATCCACTGAGTTTAAATTTGATTAAGTAATTACATAGCTCACTCGTTATTTTGAGTTACTATTAGTCGTATTATAAAACCCAGCAAATTGCTGGGTTTTTATTTGCTTAATTTAAAGGTTGGCATGGCTTATATAACCCTATTCTTTACTGCGTTTTTTTCGGCAACTTTATTGCCCGGTTCATCGGAAGTGATACTAACGGCAATGGTTGCCAAAGGAGAGTATTTGCTTTGGTTATTATGGTTGTGCGCGACGCTTGGTAATGTATTAGGGAGTTGCGTAAATTATTGGTTAGGCACGCAAGTTATGCGTTTTAAGGGGCGTAAGTGGTTTCCTGTTTCGCAGGAAAATATTGATAAGGCTACAGCTCGCTTTGAAAAATATGGTGTGTATAGCTTGTTGTTTGCATGGCTGCCCATTGTTGGCGATCCACTGACCGTTGTCGGGGGGATTTTTAAGGTACGTTGGTGGACATTTTTATGGATTGTAAGTCTTGGCAAAGGCGCACGCTATCTAGTTGTGCTGGCCTTTGCCCTAGGTTTAGACACGCTAATTTAGGCTTTAACCCAATCTAATGTCAGAGATACTGAGTCTGCAAAACGCAAAGCATGGGGTTTATCAACGCGTACTTTCGCGTAATTCACACTGCTGTGGCTATGACATACGGCTAATATCTCAGCAACGAGCTTTTCTAATAACAAAAAGTGCCCTTGCTCGACGATAGTGATTACTTCTTTTGTGATCACTTTATAATTTAGCGCTTGGTCTACTTCATCAGTTTCACAGGCTTCATCTGCAGGGTAGTGAATCTCAAGATTGATCACTACGTCTTGCTTCTTTTCACGTTCTTCAGGGTTAAAGCCAATAAACGTGCGTAATCGTAAATTGGTGACGTTAATAATCGCATTCGCCATGCTATTAGCCCTTTATTAGCTGTAAAAACTCATTGCGGGTTTTTGGATCGGCTCTAAAGTTACCCAGCATAACAGATGTTCGCATACTTGAGTTTTGCTTTTCAACACCGCGCATCATCATACACATGTGTTTTGCTTCAACAATAACACCAACACCCTTTGCGCCTGTTACTTCTTCAACGGCTTTGGCAATTTGGTGGGTAAGTTGTTCTTGAATTTGAAAACGACGTGCGTACATATCTACAATGCGCGCGAATTTAGACAAACCTAATACCTTACCGTTAGGAATGTAAGCAATATGACAACGCCCTACAAATGGCAGTAAATGATGCTCACACATAGAGTAAAGTTCAATATCTTGAATTAACACCATGTCATCCGCATCTGACGTAAATACGGCGTTATTAGTGATTTCATCTAATGTTTGACGATACCCTTTGGTTAAATACTCCATCGCTTTTGCTGCGCGTTTTGGTGTATCTAGTAAGCCTTCACGTTGTGGATCTTCGCCCACAGCACTAATAATTTCTTGGTAACTATTTTTTAATTCGTTATGCATAAATCTCTCAATCCTTTTAAATTATTTATTTTAAGTGTCGGCCACCATCAACAGGTAAGGAGCGCCCTGTGATGTAATGACTATTTAGTAATAATTCGACACTGTTAATTATTTCACCACAGCCTGGCTCAATACCCATTAGCGATTTTTTTAAGGTTTTAGCGCGGTAATGTTCGTCGTCATCGTCATTAAAAATTATCAGCGATGGTGCAATGGCATTTACTTTTATATGTGGCGCATATTTAGCGGCAAATGATTTAGTTAAATTATGTAAAGCAGCTTTACTGGCAGCATAAGCTAAGTGTTTTGGACTGCCCGTTTCGACAACATAATCGGTTAGATGAATAATATCAGCGGGAGTATTATTTTTATTTTGATAAGCCAATAGTAGATGAGCACACTGCAAATTGATTAGGTATGGTGTTTTTGCATGAATGCGCATCATGTTATCAAAAAGTGCAGCGCTGTCAGGGTTGTTCGTTTCGCAGTCCCAGCTTGATGCATTATGAATAATCGCCTTTAAACTTGTTGTGTGGTGCTTCAATTCATTAATGAATGAGTAAATAGCATCATCCTGGCTAAAGTCAGCGTACAGGCATGTAGCGCCTTTACGCTCTAAATCATCAATAGACAAGTGACGAGTACGATAAGTGACGATGATGTCTTGTCCTGTCGCGAGCAAATGCTCTGCTAACGCCAAACCAATGCGTTGGCCTGCGCCTGTTATCAAAATGGGCGATGTCATAAAATTCAGTGTTCTCTGTTTAACGCTATATTTCAGTGCCATTAACTATAAACTAAATTACAGTAATATTTCACCTATAGCGTAAGATGTATTTGATATACGTAAAAAATAATTACGGGGATCAGCCATTACACTTTAATCACTGGCAGTGAGTGTGTACAAAAGTAAAAACAGGGCAATTAATTCGTTTTCACTGCTATTAATTGCCCTTGAAGCCATGCTGGTTGAGTATTGATTGCTTAAAGCTCGTCGTAAACAGTTGGGATCGCTTGACGTTTATGTTGAGTACGCAGATAAATGGCGATGAGCTTTTCGTTTACGTCGTCACTTACATTTTTGCCTTCTAAAAAATCATCAATTTGTTCGTAGCTTAAACCTAACGCTTCTTCATCAGTAATGCCTGGTCGATCACATTCTAAATCGGCTGTAGGTGCTTTATTTACGAGTAAGTCAGGCGCTCCTAATTGATGCGCTAACGCACGAACCTGACGTTTTGATAAGCCAAATAAAGGCGCTAAGTCACATGCACCATCACCAAACTTAGTGTAAAAACCGGTAATGTTTTCTGCGCTGTGGTCAGTGCCCACAACCAAACCTTGGCACAGTCCAGCAATTTCATATTGGGCAACCATACGTTGGCGAGCTTTTACATTGCCTTTTATAAAGTCAATTTGTGCTTGCTCAGGCAGTGCTTCACCACAGCCTACAACAGCCTCAAGCGCTTGGTCATGCATACCCTCAACGGCAGGTTTTATATTCACAGTCATGCGTTTACTTGGCTGAATGAAGTCAACCGCAAGTTGTGCCTCATCTTCATCCGCTTGCACGCCATAGGGTAAGCGTACGGCAATAAATTGGTAGCGGTTTGTTTGTTGCTCGTTGTTCAATGCATCGACAGCAAGTTGACATAAACGCCCGCATGTTGAGGAATCCACACCGCCGCTAATACCCAACACTAGAGAGCGAGAGTGGGCGGCTATTAAGCGACTTTTAATGAAGTTAACACGACGAGTAATTTCGGTTGCTACGTTAATATTTGGCTGAACTTTCATTTCTGCCATGATCTGGGCGCGCATGCAGGGCTCCTAATTAAATATGCTGGTTGTCACTATTATAATGTAATTCAAAAGGGGGATTTAAAGCCCCAAATGCAGTTTTATTTTTTGCAGTTCGCTTTTTAGCTCGTTTATTTCAGTAAGTAAATCATTCAGGTCCTCACCTTTTAGTTCTGGTGAAATAGCTGCACTTGGTTGAATTTCAAGTGCACTTTGTTGATCGGCAAACAAATGACTGTAGCGGCTTTCTCGCTTACCCGGCTCGCGAGGGTGTTTAACAACATGCTCTGCGCCAATTAACTCATTAAGTGCAGCTTCAACCTCATTTACATTAGTAAACTCAGCTAAGCGGTTACTACGCGTTCGTAGTTCACCCGGTGTTTGTGGGCCTCGTAAAAGCAGTAAACAAATAATTGCACGTTGTTGTTCAGTCAGTTGCAGGCTACCAAATTCGGTATTGCAAAAACGGTGAGCGTATTTATTTACTCGCCCAGAAATACCCTCATCGGTTGTTACTAAGCGTTGTGTAGTAAGTTCATCAAGTGCATCTTGCACCTGTGCTTCACTTAGAGCGAGTACGGGGTCGCGATTCGATTTTTGATTACAGGCATTGGTCAATCCATTAAGTGAAAGTGGATAATGTTCGGGTGTTGTACTTTGTTTTTCAAGCAAACAACCAATGACTCGTTGTTGAATTGCGCTAAGTAGCATAATAAATGTTCTCTTTTTGTTACTTAACCTAAACTGGGGTTAAGATATTTATTAACACATTGATTTAATTATTTACTATCCTTTAAGCAGGCCTATTGCAAGTGAGTTCAACGCAGTTAGCGTTTAAAATAGCCGCAGGAGATAGCTTTATTATCCTGAATTCAAATTACTGACTCTGAGCTTACACGTTTATTGTTTGCCAAGCCATTGCTGTAGTTTGGGGTTAAGTGCGCCTGCATCGAGTGGTTTAGTTAAATAATCGTCCATTCCTGCTGTTAGGCACTTTTCTCTATCGCCTTGCATTGCATTTGCTGTTAAGGCAATGATCGTTATGTTTTTATAAAGCTCGCCGGCGTCCCCATTACGAATCGCTTGCGTCGCTTGGTAGCCATCCATTTCTGGCATCTGGCAATCCATTAATATCAATTGGTAGGGTTGTTTGACTCGCTCTTTTAACTGGTTAATAGCTTGCAAACCATTTTCAGCAATATCGAAATTAACACCCGCTTGTTTGAGTAGTGCAGAAGCGACTACTTGGTTGACTTTATTATCTTCAACAAGCAATAAGGTGGAAATATTTTCAGTGCCTTGGTTGGTTAGTTTAATATCAGTGATTGGCGAGCTATTACTAAGCTGTTGCTCAATAAACTTCTCATTTGCTAAAGAGTCAAATAAATCTGAAGGAGTAAGGGGTTTGAAAATCATGCAATCTACATTGATTTCTAGTTTGGCATCTTCTTGAGATAAGCTCATAGGCGCCATTAAGATAAGCTTGATTTTATGTTTGCTAATGTATGCTTTTAAGCGTTGGATATCATGATTATTGACTTGTTTAAAGTAATAATAGTCGAGCAAGATGGCGTCTGGATTTTTATACTCATCATTTATTATTTCAACCACTTGTGAATAATCATTAATGATTTCTGCTTCAGCTCCCCATGTCGTTAACTGTTTTTTTGCAATCGTGCTATTTAATGGGCAGTTTTCAATAATTAATATATGTTTATTTTTAATGATATGGCTTGGCAAGTCACTGGCTTTACTGAGCAATGGTTTTACTTTGATAGAGAATGTGAAAGTGCTTCCTTGTCCATGCACGCTGGTAACATTAATTTCTCCATCCATTAATTGGCATAGCTGCTTTACAATAGCTAAACCAAGGCCCGTACCACCATATTGGCGTGTAGTTGAGGTGTCAGCTTGAGTAAATGAATCAAATAAAGTGGCTTGTTTATTTAGTTTAATCCCAATTCCAGTATCAATAATAGAACAATGTAGGAAAGTCCCATCGGTGGTGTCTTTTAAGTCAGCAATCACAATAATTTCACCATCGGTGGTAAATTTTACTGCGTTGCCTAATAGATTATTAATAATTTGGCGTAATCTATTTGGATCACTAACGATCTTATTAACGTTTATTCGAGTGGCGTCTAAAATTAATTTAGTATTGTTTTGCTCTACCTTCAAGGCAAAAGATTCGACTACTTCACCAAGTAATTTAGGTAAATTAAAAGCCACTTCTTCTATATCTAATTTGCCTGCTTCAATTTTAGAAAAATCCAAAATGTCATTAATTATATTCAGCAGCGATTGTGCTGACGATTGTGCTAATTCAATATGATGCGCTTGTTGTTGATCAAGCACAGTTTGTTGCACAATATTAAGCATGCCTAATACACCATTCATTGGTGTGCGTATTTCATGACTCATACTGGCTAAAAACTCGCTTTTAGCAGCAACGGCTTGTTCAGCGGCCTCTTTAGCGGTTACTAATTTTTGCTCTGTTTCAATGCGTTGCTCACTAGAGTGTAAGCTGCCAATTAAAGCGGCAACTGCAATTAAAAAGCTTTCTTCGTTTCGTGACCACACGCGAGGATGTTGGCATTGTTCGGCGCACACAATGCCAATAGTCCCACTTCCGCCGGAAAGGCTGGCGATGAGCATTGATTGAATACCTAAAGGCGTTAAATAACTTTGACTCAGTGGGGCTGTAAGCTTATGACTTTTGGCATTTGAGGCATCGACGACTGCTTGCTTGTTTACCGCAATGAAAAAATCATGGAGCTCAGTGCTTTCCCATACTTGCAGCATCGAATGTTCATGTACATTTTTACCATGATAAGCAAAAGGAATTAGTTGGGTTTTAGATTCATTAAAAAGCCATATACTTGCGCGCTCAACAGTGAGCCCTTGGCAAATAGCCTGCGTGATAATATCTTTAGATTGTTTTAAATAGCCGGTTAAAACAGCATTATTAACGGTCAAAGATGCAAGAACTTCATTATGAAGTGCAATTTTACTGTTTTCTAGCTCAACAATTTTACGGGTATTAATATCTTGCAAGGATCCAAAAATACGCACGCAGCGCCCGTTACGAAACTCCGGTTCACCGTGAACTAACACCCAAATCGATTCACTTTCAGAGTTCATCACCTGGAGTTCAACCTCATAACTCTCGGCAAACTTAATTGCGCGCTCAATGAGTTTTTTTATCGTGTCTCTACTTTCACCTTGTTTAAAGTAATTAAGGTTTGTGGGCCAATCTGGTTGCTTATCCAACGGGTATTTAAAAATCTCTTTGGTCATATCAGACCAATAAACTTTTTGATTTTCAAGGCTAAATGACCATGCGCCAATTTTTGCAATGTTACTCATGGTGATCAGCATTTTTTCACTTTGTTGCTGGCGGTTTAGCATTTTTAAGAAGAACATAAATGCCCATATTAACAATCCGCAAATGATTAATATGGCGAGCCTTAATGGCCAGATGGCTGAACCTGGAGGGGCCCAGCCTGCTTTAGGGGTGACATAAATTTCCCATTCCCCCCCTTGAAAATTTAAATTAAATGCTAGCGGGTCGCGGGCCAATATTTCTGCTGAACCTCGAAAAAAAGCACCTTTAGTTCCTAACCCATTGCGGCCTTGTATGGCCACGTCATAATTTTTTTCAAGCTCATAAATGCCTGAATTTTTATAAATTTTTTCAATGTCTAGTACAACAGAAAGCAATCCCCAGAACTGCTGTTCTGGCGGGATAAAAACAGGAACTCGGGCGATCAGTGCTTCACCGCCTTGTACTAAAGTCAGCGGCCCTGCCATCACTATTTGATTAGTGTCGCGAGCGCGAAGGGCATCTGCGCGTTGGTATTTATTTTTACGAAAATCTAAGCCAATGGCTTTTTCGTTACCTTTTAATGGGTAGGTCATGCGGATCACCATATCTGGCGCTCCACCTATATTGCGTAGTTCTGATGAGGTATCAAATAATGGTGCAGCAATTTGTGCAAAACGCTGCTGATCTAAATTGGGCTCCGCCGCTACAGCAACAGCTAAGCCTCGTACTAATTGGATATTAGAAACAAGCTTTGATTCTAAGCGCGTGCGATAGGTGCTAATTTCGGATAGGATAAGCAAGCGATGCGCATCTTTAGCGCGGCTATAACTTATTTGATCTAACACTAGGCTCGTAAGCACTATAAAAGTAAGTGACAACCAAAATGCCAGCTTAAACTTATATATTTGTTTGTGATCTTGTGTTTGTGACAACGGCATTAGTGATTAAGCTTTTTATGGTTAGACTGTTCAACTATAGTCAATTTATCACGGAAAGAAAAATAGTGTGGAAAAATTACACTATATGTTTTTATTCAGCTTTTTGGCTTGTTAGCTCATTTAAAGTCCCTCGTTTTGATTTGTTTCATTTTTCAATAAATGAACATTATTTTTTCATAAAAGTATGCTTAGAATAGGGCAACTCATTTGTAAGGATTACGTTCATGCTAAAAATTATTAAGTGGTTGGGACTAACAGTACTGATTTTAGGGCTTGCTGCTACCGGTATCATTTATGGTGCTCTGTCATTAAGCTTACCAACCCTTGATGGTAACGGACACAGCCATGAAGTCGGTAACAAAGTGACAATTTCCCGAGATGAATTAGGGCAAGCGGTGATCAATGCTAATAGCCGAAATGATGCTGCCTATGGTTTAGGTTTTGCGCATGGGCAGGATCGGTTTTTTCAAATGGATTTATTGCGCCGAAACGCAGCAGGAGAATTGAGTGAGCTATTTGGTGAGGCAGCTTTAGAGTTGGATAAAAAAATGCGTTTTCATCAATTGCGTAAACGTAGTGTCTCGATTGTTAAGCAGTTGCCAGCGGCTGATCAGCTATTGCTAAAAAGCTATGCTGCGGGTGTCAATGAAGGGTTAGCGCAAATAGGGTTTGCTAGTTTTGAATATATATTAACTGGCGCGGCTCAAAAACCGTGGCGCAGTGAAGATAGTTTACTGGTGATTTTTAGTATGTATTTGGATTTGCAAACGGCAACATTCGAACGAGATAAAGCGTTAATACAAATAGAGCAATTATATGGCGCAGAAATGGTGGCCTTTTTAACGCAGCCAAGTAAATTCCAAGCAGCATTAGATGGCAGTCTCCTTAGTCAATACATAGATGACATACCGCAGCTGCGAAAGCAAGATCCTGCAATACCAGATGCTTATGCATGGCAATCAATTGCAGTTAATCAAGAGCGTGGCAGTAATAACTGGGCGGTCACAGGGCAATTAACACAAACGGGTGCGGGTATGCTTTCTGACGATATGCATTTATCGATGGCGGTTCCTGTTATTTGGTATCGAGCTCAACTTAATTATGTAGTGTCGGGGCAAGCGACTCAAGTAACGGGGGTTTCTTTACCCGGCGCGCCGGCTATCGTGGTGGGAACTAATAATAAAATCGCCTGGGGTTTCACGAACGGTTACCTTGATACGGCTGATTGGGTTGCGCTTGATGCAGAGAGTAAAACTTGGCAAGTGACAGAGCAAATTAGGTTGCCTGATGGTACAACACAGCCCTATGAGCTTACGCTCAGTAATTATGGACCAGTGCGTGAAATTAGCGGTAAACGTTACGCATTAAGTTGGGTTGCACATCAATCTTATGCGGTTGATATGGATTTACTAAAACTCGAGCAGGCAGTTACGGTTGACGATGCGCTGACAATTGCAAGTGATGTGGGTATACCCGTACAAAACCTAATGGTGGTCGATAGTCAGGGGAATGCCGCATGGAAAAATATGGGGGCAATTCCTGGGCGTATTCAACCTAGTGAACTCGCTGTGCAGGAAAGTGATTATTCAGCGCAGTGGCAGGATAATGAATTAATTAGGCCGGACGTTAAAAACCCTGAAAATGGTCGTTTATGGACGGGTAATTCTCGCGTTGTGTCAGCGCAAGATAATAAGCGTTTTGGTAATGGTGGTTATGCGCTTGGCGCACGTTCTAGTCAAATACGTGACCGGCTTAACGAAAAACAGCAGTTTACTGAAGCTGACTTTAATCAATTACAACATGATAATGAGGCGCGCTTTTTAAAGCCATGGCATACCTTGTTGCTTAGGCAGCTTAATCAAAATAGTCTTGAGAATAAGCGCTATATTAGCGCAGTTGAAAACTGGCAAGCGTGCGCATGTGCAGAGTCTATAGGGTACACTTTAGTAAGGCACTATCGTGATGAAGTAATTAACATTGCCTTTAGTGCAATGCAGGCAAAGCTAAAAACCGAAGGTGGATCGCTGCGTTATATTAAGCGTGATTTAGAGCCTGCAATTTGGCAATTAATTGAGCAGCAGCCAAGCAGTTGGCTCAATCCTCAATTTAAAAGTTGGGATGCTCAATTAGTCGGTGCATTTATTAAAACGATTGAAAATTTAACGCTGGAATTTGGCAGTGATATTCAAAATTGGCAATGGGGTAAGGTGAATGAATTAGTCATTGAACATCCGTTTTCAAAGCAGATCCCTCAATTAAGTAATTTATTAAATATGCCTAAAGCGGCAGGGTTTGGTGATAGTTTTATGCCAGCAGTGCAAGGGCCAAACTTTGGTGCTTCACAGCGATTTATAGCTCAACCAGGCCACCTAGATAAAGCAGTAATGGCTATTCCTGGAGGGCAATCTGGGCATCCGTTATCACCTTTTTATCGAGCGGGTTTCATGGGCTATATTGCAGCGGAACTCACGCCATTATTACCGCAAAAGCTGAACCATCAAATTGTAATAACACCTGTAAGTCTAAATTATACACCTATCATGTAGTCTTGTTCTGGTGTGGCGATGGTGGTCATATTTCTGCCATCGTTTTTACTTTTATAAAGTGCAGCATCGGCTTGTTGTAATGTTTTTTCTAATGATGCCAAAGGACGCCATTCTATTAAACCAAAACTCATAGTAATGGTTAGATTTGGTTTAATAGATAAAAGTGATAGCGCTTGTATGTGATTGCGTAATGCTTCAATACGTTCAAAAGCATCCGCTTCATTAGTATTAGCGAGGACGATCAAGAACTCTTCGCCACCCCAGCGTACAATAATATCGGTTGAATTTAATTGGTTTGTTAGTGCGCTTGCAATAATCGTTAAGATAGCATCACCTTTATCATGCCCATAGGTGTCGTTGATCTGTTTAAACATATCTATATCAGCCATAACTACACAAATTTGGTTGTCGGCCATGATGCTTTTTTGACGAGTTTCTATAATTAACTGTTTAGCAAAACGCCGGTTATATAATTTAGTAAGGTGATCTTTTGCTGCCATTTCAGTTAATTCAATACGCTGGGAAATCGAGATTTCTCTGATCAAGCTAAATGCATAAATCATGGGAAGCCCGGCGATAATAATATTAATAATATTAATGTAAGGTAAAAGTGATACATACGCATAGTTGTAAGTGACATCAGCAAAGAAAAAATACAATCCAGCAAAGGTAATTATTAATGTCATACTGTAAATAACAGCCTGCTTCAATTTAAGCTGATAATCAACTAACAGCATTGACGAAATAGTCCATAGATAAAATTGAAAACCGAGCTCTAATCCTAATGTTGCACATGCCAAAATCGAGTGTAATACCACTTCTATGCAAAATATTCGCAAGGCTAATGCATGCAACCTTTGGCTTATTAAAAAGATCCCAGAGCCCCAAGCAAGGACACTAAAAATATTGACAATTGCTAAAGTCAGAGCACCAATTTGCGCAAAAAATAATATCAGTAATACGTGGGTTGCTAAGGCAAAATACGCCACTTTTTTGATAATTTGAAATTTCACTTGCTCAACGTCATCAAGACTTGCATGTAGGGGTTGTTCTGATGTTGTCAAAAGGCCTCCTAAATGTGAGTGAGTCATTTTAAAAGTATAGGAGATAAAAAATTAATTTGAGCGAAAATAATGAGCATAACGTTCTATATTTATCCTACATATAAAATAAGAGAACAATAATGAAAAAATTAATTCCGGTATTCATTACGTCAGCAATTTTAAGTTTAAGTTGTCATGCAGAACAAAGCGTTGTTAAAACACAAAAAATCAGTGAGCATGTGTATGTATTATTTGGCCAAGGTGGCAATATTGCTGCAAGTGTTGGTGACGATGGCATTTATATTGTTGATGACCAGTTTGCAACGTTATCTGAGCAGATCAAGCAATCGTTAACTGAATTAAAACCCGGCAGTGCTCAGTTTGTCATAAATACACATCATCACGGCGATCACACTGGGGGTAATGAAAACTTTGCGAAAGCGGGGGCTCATGTCATCGCACATAATAATGTACATAAGCGATTAACTGAAAAGCATGGTGTGGGCTCTGACTACTTACCGCGCATCAGTTTTAATGATGATTTAACGTTACATTTCAATAACGAGCACGCCAAGCTCAAGCATTACCCTCATGCGCATACCGATGGTGATGCCGTTGTTTTTTTCGAATCAGAAAATATTGTGCACATGGGTGATATCTTCTTTAATACAGGTGGTTTACCATTTGTAGATGTAGACAGTGGTGGTAGTGTTGACGGCATATTAAATGCGGTTGACGATGTTTTACTAAGCATTAACGATAACACGCATATTATTCCTGGCCATGGGCCGCTAAGCAAGCGTTCAGAGCTGGTGGTATATCGTGACTTGGTTGCTAGAGCAAAAGCAATTATGCTCAATGCGATGAAAGATAATGCCAGTTTAGAACATGTACTAAAAGCGGATCCTCTTGCCCAGCTGAATATTGAATTTGCAGGGTGGTTACCAAAAGAGCGCGTTACTACACTGTTTTATCGAAGCTTAAAATAATAAGGTTGGCCACTGCGGTGGCCACAAACTAATGTCCTACGCCTAAAGGAGTTGTGTATGCCGGCAGAAAAGACCCATCTAGAGATTTGTAACTTAACAAAAGAACAATATCCACAAATTAAAACATTGATGGACCAAGCCTATCCTGATTTAGGCGGGGCATGGCCTAGTCATACTATTTTTAGGTTGATAGACCAATTCCCTGAAGGCCAATTAGGTATGGTTGATGATGGTGTATTAGTAGGGATTGCGCTCAGTGTGCAAGTTGACTATACACGTTTTTCAAATCCACATACCTACGAAGATATTGTTGACGGCCATGATCGGGTATTTAGTGACCCCGATGGTGATGCGTTGTATGGGCTTGATGTTGTTATTTCATCAACTCACCGAGGTATGCGCTTAGGCCGCAGACTCTATGATGCACGTAAAGAATTGTGCCGTCAGTATAACTTAAGAGCCATTTTAGCGGGTGGGCGTATTCCGCGTTATTACAATCACAGCGATGAAATGACACCAACAGAATATATCGCCAAGGTGGATCACAAGGAACTGTATGATCCTATATTGAGCTTTCAATTATCGAACGACTTTCAGGTTAAAAGATTGCTTAAAAAGTACTTGCCTGAAGATCAAAACTCGGTTGGTTATGCCACGTTGCTTGAGTGGAACAACATTATGTTTGAACCAACTGACACTGTACTCGAATCGACCAAATCGATAGTGCGAGTTGGTGCTGTGCAATGGCAAATGCGTAGTGTTGCATCGGTTGAAGAAATGCTCACGCAAGTTGAGTATTTTGTAGACACAGTATCTGATTACAAAAGTGACTTTATTTTATTCCCTGAATTTTTTAATGCTCCATTAATGGGGCTCAGCGAACAAAGAAATCAAACCGAAGCAATTCGTTATTTAGCTGAATACACAGAGACTTTTCGTGATGCGATGTCGCGAATGGCGATTGAATATAACGCCAATATAATTACCGGTTCAATGCCGCTTGCCGAAGGCGATAAAATTTATAATGTCAGCTATTTATGTCACCGTAGCGGTAAAATTGATGAGCAACGCAAAATTCATATTACCCCGCATGAGCAAAATGATTGGGTGATCCAAGGTGGCGATAAAATAGCGGTGTTTGAAACTGATGCAGGGCGTGTGGGTATTCAAATTTGTTACGATGTAGAGTTCCCTGAGTTGTCGCGCATTTTAGCAAAGCAAGGGCTCGACATTCTGTTTGTACCATTTTGGACAGACACTAAAAACAGTTATTTACGTGTTCGCCATTGTGCACAGGCTCGCGCCATTGAAAACGAATGCTATGTAGTCATTGCAGGCTCAGTCGGCAATTTACCAGAAGTAGAAAGCCTAGATGTGCAATATTCGCAATCAGCCGTACTGACTCCGTCGGATTTTTCATTCCCACACGATGCGACGCTCAACGAGGCCACCCCCAATACTGAAATGCTGTTATTCAGTGATTTAGATATGGATAAGTTAAAGGTACTCCACAGCGAAGGCACCGTCCGTAACTTAAAAGATCGTCGTGAAGACTTATACGACGTTATTTTGAAAAAGAGGGATAGCTAAAAATGGCATGGGTGTATTTAATTATCGCAGGCCTGCTTGAAATTGGTTGGCCTGTTGGATTGAAAATGTCACAAGAGGGTGAAAATCGTTGGTTGGGTATAGGTGTTGCCGTGGCGTTTATGGTTGCCAGTGGCTTTATGTTATGGCTGGCACAGCGTGATATTTCAATGGGGACATCCTACGCTGTATGGACTGGTATTGGCGCGGCCGGGACATTTATAGTGGGGATCCTTTTTTATAATGATGCCGCTACATTTGGCCGTATAGCCGGTGTATTAATGATTATCAGCGGTGTAATTACTTTAAAAGTAAGCCATTAGATATAAAATGCAGCACCAACCTAACTAAGGTGCCGTAGAATGAAGTGAGTTAGTAGAGCGCGGTTTATTTTCATTTTTATATTCGTTTACCGCGCTAATTATTATTTTTGCGCACTGTATTGGCTGTGTTTGAGCGATAAAATGACCGCTTTCAAGGGCGTTGATTTGGGTGTTTTTAAATACGACCAGCAGTTCCTTTATAGCCCTTTTGCTAACCAGTAAATCGTGAGTGGGTTTGATATAAATTGCTTTAGTATCGTATGATTTTAGAGGTTTATCTAAAGCGGCAATGTTATTGAGTCTATTTTTTAGTTTTTGTTTATCAGCTAGAGAGATTGATTTGAAAACATGTTTTGCTTGATGTTTAGAGCCATAGCCTGCGAAGCCAACGTGTAATAAGAGCCATGTATTTAAATGAGATTCTTTAAGTATCGCAGTAGGAATAATATGAGCTAGCTTAGATGTATAACTTGGCGAAGTTATAAAACTAGCCAGAAAGATTACCCTCTTTATTTTTTTGCCAAGCAAATCGCATAACTCATAAGCAATCCGTCCAGAATACGACTCTGCAACTATTATGACTTCAGAATCTTGGATCTTGTTTGATAAATCGAATGCTTTTTCAGAGAAACTCTCACCATTTAACTCATCTAGGTAGATGACACGTGGGTTTAAGGTTGTCGGCAATGCTGCAATTAAATCCCTAAAAAGGATTCCTGAACCATCGAGACCAGGTAATAATATTAAGTCCAAGCAAATATCCTATTTAATTTATAGTGGGCAACATTACCAATACCGCGGCAATAGCGATTAATACAAGCCCCGCGGTATCTTGGCGCTTTAAAGGCTGTTTGAGCCATAACACCGAGATCAACATGGTAAAGAAAACCTCTACCTGCCCCAGCGTTTTAACGTAAGGGACATGTTGTAAACTCATGGCACTAAACCAGCCAATTGATCCTATACAGCTAAAGAAGCTCACTAAGCTGACCATTCTTTTATAGCGCCACATTTGCTTTAATGTGTGCGGCTCTTTAATAGCTAAATACACAAGTAACATAATACTTTGTAGGCTGATCACAAATAGTAAGACCCATGCTGCAGAGTGAGGAAATAATAGGCCCGAGTTTAAGCTTGCTTCACGCACCCACAACGAAGTAAGCGCAAAGCAGGTGCCACAGGCAAGCCCAAGCAAGGCGGTGGTTAAATTAAACTGTTTAACTTTAGTAATACCGCTGAGTATCAATACAGCGATAGCGCCTAAAAACACCCCTAACCAACCGAGTAAACTCAGTGCAGAACCAAAAAACAGTACGCCTAGAATTGCGGCAACCAGCGCTTCACTTTTTGCAAGCCCAGCACCCACAGCATAATTGTTCATTTTAAATAGCTTAACCATTAAACCAGTAGCAATAATTTGCATCACACTTGCACCTACAATAAAGGCCCAAAAGGTATTATTAAATGAGGGCATAGCAGTCGGCTGGTATTGATAAAGTGAATAAAGATAAATCGCGGCAATAGGGCTGGCAACAATAAAGCGCGCTAATGTTACACCCGCTACGCTCATATCATTACTTAATTTACTTTGCAGTGCATTACGCCACGCTTGCATAAAGGCGGCTAAAAAAGTGAAAAATATCCAGATCATGATCGTTACAAAAAAATAGCAGTGAGAGGTAAGTTAACAGGCAGCGAAGTTTAAAGCGAGGGAGGATTACCGCTTATGAATATTCATCAACTGCGACAATATGCCACAGTTTCAAATACCTCACGCTGCGCTATAGTTAGTGTGATGTTATTGCTAGCCGCGATTGCCTATATAAGCAATCGCGGCTTTTTTATTGCTCGAATTGTGCCTTAAGTTATAACGAGTTGAGTTTAGCTGTGCTAAGTTAATTAAAATTTTAACTAACTTGAATTCAGGTTAACGAGGAATAACAATGACGACATTACTTATTTGCGCACTACTTGCTGTACTGATGCCTTACTTTGCTAAGGCTCCGGTGGCGTTCGCGATGAACAAACTCGATGGCTACGATAATAAACATCCGCGCGACCAGCAAACTAAGCTAACAGGGTTTGGCGCAAGAGCTTTAGCTGCACATCAAAACTGTTTTGAAGCTTTGGCGGTATTCGCAGTGGCTTTGGCGGTGGTGTTAGGGACAAACAGTGTTCATCAGGTAACCGAATTGCTCGCTATTACCCATATTATTGCACGTGTATTATATTGTGTTTTTTATTACTTAAATTTAGATGTATTACGTTCATTGGTGTGGTTTGTGGGCTTAGGTTCTGCCGTGGCAATGATTGCGGTCAGTATGTAATACGTTGATTGAAAAGCTGAGGTTACTTGGGCGTGTTGACCTTTCGTGATTGATTTTGCTGCAGTATAAACGCCAAAGCAAGCGGCTTAAACAAGGCGCTTGCTTTGGGGTCTTTGGGTACAAATGCTTACTTGGAAGCAACCGTAATTTTTTCTATTAAATCTTTTGATTTATAATCATCATTTATTGCAAAGTCTAACTGTACGAGCAAATCTTTAAAGCCTGAATCCGACGGCTTATATTCCCATTGTTTTAGCGCTTTTTTAGCTTCCTTATTGAATACACCGTCAGGGCTAGCACTGACAACCGATACATTAAGTGTTTTTCCCGTTGGACTAATATCGTATTTTAATACCACTGAGCCACTTATACTTTGTTCGACGGCTTGAGTGGGGTATTTTGGTTCAATGCGGATAATTGGCGTGATTTTATCCACTTTTTTCATCCCATCAGGTTGTTTTGCAATAGCAAAGCTACTTAGCATTCCCGCAGCAAAAATGAGTAGCGCGCCTTTGGCAATAATTGAGCTACTACCAGTGTGTTTGATTTGATTGAGTCGTTGTAACATCGTATTTTTATCTCCATAGTGTGAATATGCCATTAAGCTGGTGCGGGTATTTGCAGCACAGTTTACTAGCGCTTTGCTGTATAAAATCCGTTGTTGGGTGGTTTTATTTTTGAGTACCTTTTCATCGCATGAAAGCTCTTGTAAACGCCTAAAGCTGATGTAGCCAAGCCATGCTAATGGGTTAAACCAAAACACCAAGGTGGTTGTTAATAGCAGCATGTTGAATAAATTGTCGGCGCGTTTTATATGTACTTTTTCATGTTCTATGATCAGTGCTAATGACGCACTATCGACTTTTTGCATATAATCGGTTGGCATCACTAATTGAGTACGAAATAGGCCAATCACCATGGGGGTACTGACGACCTCACTTTGTAGTAACTGTATATTAGGGTTGCTGATGGTCAGTTGTTCATCATTAAGCTTGGTTAGTCTTAATTGCTTGATAAAGCGCTGATGCGTCACAATCATAGCAATAAGCAATAGCCCAAGCACTACGTTATACAATAGTGCCCAGCTAATACTGAAATGAGTGTTCAGTGCTTGATTTGGGGTGATCAGCATCGTGCTTATAATCGAGCTTTGTAATGGCTTTAAATGCGCGGGTAAATTAACGAGCAGCAGTGCAACGGGTAGTAATAACCATAACTTATACACAAAATTTGCACTGAGCCACTTAAGCGAATAGCGCTCTAAAATGAGTAAACTGAATATGATTACACTGATTAATAATTGCTGTTCAATAAGCCAGTTAAAAGTAATTTCTAACATAGTAATCCCTTACTTTTGCTGTTTTTCCCACTCATCAATCACTTTTTTTAGCTCATTGATGTCTTGTTGAGAAAGTTGCTCGGATTTAGCAAAGCCGCTTACCAAAGGTGCAATACGGCCACTAAAAAAGCGTTCGATAAAGTTTTGGCTTTCTTTTAGTGTGTATTCAGCACGCTCCATACAAGGCGTGTAAATGTATTGGCGACCGTCTTTTTCAAAGCTCAGAGCGCCTTTTTTTACTAAGCGTCCGAGTAAAGTTTTAATGGTTTTTTCGTGCCATTGCTTTTCGTCACTTAAGCGTTCGATAATTTGGCTTGCTGTGGCAGGGTAGTTAACCCACAGGGCATCAAGCACTTCAAATTCTGCTTTAGATAACTCAATCATTAATATATTGCCTACAAGTGTAATCCTTAATATTAGATTACACCCGTAATCATAATTTGCAACTAGTTTATGAAAAATATATTAATTTTTTAAAATGTTAGATTTGTCTATTTTAAGGTGGGTATTTTCAGCTAAGTTGAGAGTCGCTAAATTAAGGTCGGCAATTTGCTCACGGTATAAATCAACAACTTTATAGCCACAATAATGCGCCATTTTACGTATTTGTCGGTTAAGGCCCTGTTTTAAAATAATGCTAAATTGGTGCACAGCTATTTTTTCAACTGTGCAAGGCAAGGTGATGTGCTTATCAACAGGCACCCCTTTTGCCATTGTTTGGCAAAATTTATCATCAAGTGGTTTATCAACAGTCACTAAATAACGCTTTGGCTGGTGGAAGTCAGGATGGAGCAGTTGATTACAAAACTCGCCATCGTTAGTGAGTATTAGGAGGCCTCGGGAATCTTTATCAAGTCTGCCAATGGGGTAAACACGCGTACCACTAGGTAAATGGTGAATGAGGCTACTTGCATCATTTGGATTGAGTTTACAATCAATGCCAACGGGTTTGTTATAAGCAAAATAGGTTAACGCAGCACGCCCTTGAATTCGTTTGCCATCGATACGTATATTGTCGTTATCATCAACATGGTCAATATGGTTTGCTGGGCGGTTATTAACACTTACTATGCCTTCGTCAATTAAGCGAGAGGCTTGTTTGCGAGAGCAAACACCCGCATGAGCGATATATTTAGCAAGGCGAGTTTGTTCAGTCATTAATTAATTCATTTGGTTTTAAGTTGATCAAAGTATATCAAACCTGCGTACAGATAATTTAACCTAATACTAAAAAGGTCAGATCATGGCTATTAAATTATCAGAACTTAAAGATCATCAACCGTTACAAAAAGTCATTGTTCATTCATTGGAAATGGCGTTATACCAAGTATCAGTAATGATTAATAATGTTGAATATTATGTCACTGACGAAAAAGGTGAATTTATTCGAGGGCTGAGTCCATTGCATATTCAAAAGCGCCTTGATCATTTGAGCTACGCACAAATGGTGTTACGCCATACCAGTGCATACGATGAAATGTGTGGTCAAAGCGAAAAAACAGCGAGCAATATGTTAGAAGTTCCTTATGGTAAAAATCATTTATACTAAATTTGTTAGTAGCGCGAGACTATCCAATGTAGAACGCGCTACTAGTGCGTGTTGACCTTTCGTGATTGATTTTGCAGCAGTATAAATACCAAACATGCGCTGCCCAAAGGGTTCTTCCTAGGGGCGATTGACTGTTTGTTACCTACACGGATGTAGGTAAGGGCGTGAGCAGGACGCGGAAGCTTTGCTCGGCTTTTACTTATTCTCACATGGATGTGAGCCAGTAGAATAACGCAGGAGCAGTTATCGATCCCGCTAGGTTACAAACCTCGCGCCGCGATTAAATCGCCCCTAGATTGAACAAATTTCAATCCACAAAGATCAACACGTACTAGGGTATTTTAGGCTATTTCTGATAGCGGCTGCTGTTCAAAAGTGAGACCTAAAAACGGTGTTGCCTCTGGTGCCAACATAAAAGTACGAATGTTCATATGGTCGTTGTTATCAGGATCTTTCAGAACGTCATCACGGTAAAATGCGCCAAAGCAATCTAAGGTGTTTTGTTTCGTTAGCTGATTGAGTTTGGCAAAAGCAAAAATTTTACATGAACCATTGTTTTCAGTTGCAGTGCTTTTCAGCCCATGATTATTAAATGCGCTAGGTGTAAATGTGTAATTTGCTTCGATCACGGCCATTGTATCTGCAAAAGCGATATTCTGTGGTTCGTCCGCTAGGCGACTTAAAAAGTCATTGAGTGTCATAGTTATCCTTAATTATTTAGCTAGCTCTAGCTGATTAGTTTGTTGGTTTATATTAAATTTAAACAATTGTAAAAAGTTCATACCAAGCAATCCATAGTCACTATGACTATCAATTACTAATACTTCAAAGTTCTCAATATATTGTTTGCCAATTAAAATGGAATCTACCTGATAGCGCTGCGCAATTGCTTGGCCGTTGGCAGTATTAACTCTTATGCTATCAATATAGTCTGGTATTGGTCGTAATGCTTGAAATACTGTATTGGGTATCACCGTATAGCTCGCACCGGTGTCTATCATTAGCTCGGTATTGAATGAGCTATTGATTTGCATGTTTAATAAATAGTGCGCGCCGTATGATTTGAGTGAGATTAAATCTACACCACTTTGTGCATGTGTTATCTGCATTTGTAGTTCATCAACTTGTTTTTGTAGCGGGTGTTCCACTGCAAAGCGCTCTAAAGTTGATTGTGAGCTGGTTATATCATCGAGTTGATAATACGCATTTGCCAATGCGAGTAAGTAATGAGGATTGTCGTTATCATAATCAAGCCACACAGAAGTTTGAGAAACGATTTTTTGCCAAGCATGTTGTTTGCTCAACGTATTTATTTGCGCGAAGGTCAATTGCTGTAAGCGTTGTAAAATAACAGCTTGCTCACTCTCATTTGCGAATGAATTTAAAGAAAAAAACGCAACAATCGCTTGATGAATTTGCTGATTTTTAACTAAGTGCTCAGCATTAAGACGTAGCATTTTTATATCATAAGGGTACTTGTTTAAAAACGCTTGTAAAAAAGTATCTGCAACGGTGAGCTCATTATTTTTAAGCCAATTATCGAGCGTATCGAGCCAGTGAAAATAAAGGCGCTCAGCGTGTAAAGGGTGTGTATTTTTTAGTTGTTGGTAGCTTGTAACCGCCTGAGAAAAACGCTGTTGCTGAAAATCAGCTGTGGCTTGTTCATATACCGGATTGGTTTTGCTTTTATCATTTATCAAGGTGTTTTCGTGTGTTATTAACGTCGGCTTTGATGCTAATTGCACCTGCTCTTTTGACCATAAAAAATAGCCATTTAAAGCGACTGAGGCCAATAATAACAGTGTGATGACTTTGACGTATAACGTGCTTTGCATCCTGTTTTTATTGCCCTGATGCAGAATTAAGTAATTGCTTGAGAGCAAACACATTCGCAATTTCTATGTCAGGTAACCCTTTGTAAGCATAATTAATATGCTGATCGTTTAACCACACAGATTGGCAACCTGCATTATGAGCGCCGTGTACGTCAGAATCTAAGCTATCACCAATATGTAAAATTTGCTGTGGAGCGACATTTAAATACGCGCAAGCTTGCTCAAACATGGTTGGGTGTGGTTTGGCTTTTCCATGCATGCCAGCTTGTAATACGAGTTCAAACACTCCCTTTAAGTTAAACTGTTCAACATCAGCATTGCCATTTGTAATAGCAATTAAGCGATATTGCTTAGCTAGTTGGGAGAGTAATTCGAGTACCTGTTCACTGACGACAATATTGCTGCGTGCGTCAGTAAATGCTGTGTAGGCATTATTTACATGATATTCGAGTTCAGCATCGTGATAACCAATTTTACTTAACCCTAACATAAGCGTGTGTTTACGCCATAGGGTTACATTATCAATTAAAGCGGGGTTTGATTGAGCTGCTAGGTCACGGCATTGTTGCCAATAATGTCTACCTTGTGCTTGCCACTGAGTGAGTGAGTTTAAATAGTCAAACTGCGCCTGTACGGCGGCTTTAATGATGGGGCGATTGTTATACAAGGTATCGTCTAAGTCAAAACTAAGCACGGAAAAAGGGGAAATAGCACGATTAAAGCGGATCATAAAAGCTCCTTATTCTGGGTCTGTGCGCTTTTTGGCGCGAGGGTGCGTGTTATCGTACACTTTTGCTAAATGCTGAAAATCTAAATGAGTGTAAACTTGTGTTGCGGATAAGCTGCTATGCCCTAATAACTCTTGCACAGCGCGTAAGTCACCAGAAGATTCTAAAATATGAGATGCAAAAGAGTGGCGTAATTTATGCGGGTGGACTTGGCTACTTATGCCTTGCTTTATTCCCCATTCTTGCATGCGTGACCTAACGTGACGTGCTGATATTCGGCATTTTTTACTGCTAACAAATACCGCAACTTCGTCAGGATGAGCAAATTGAGGGCGTATTTTTAGCCATTTATTTAATGATTCTAATGCTTTACCGCCTACGGGTAATAAGCGTTCTTTACTGCCTTTACCCCGTACTAAAATTTCTTTGGCGCTGCGGTTTATATCTTGTAGGTTAGCACCAACTAACTCACTTATACGCAGGCCAGAAGAATACATTAATTCCATTATTGCTTGATCACGAATCGCAAGAGGGTCGTCATCTTGAATATCAAGTAACCGTGCCATTTGGTCTACATCAAGATTTTTAGGTAATGGCTTGGCAAATTTAGGGCCTTTAATTGCCTCTGCAGGGTTATGATAATGTGTTTGTTGGGCGATATTTTTAGCTTTTAAAAATTTATATAAACTACGAATGCAGCTGAGCTTTAAACTAATTGTACGCCCGCTCAGTTGCTTGCTTCTGAGCTGCATACTGTAGCGGCGAATATGTTCACCTTGTACGCTTGACCAATCATCGCATAGCTTACTGAAATACAACGCAGCAAAGTTCAGTTGCGTGGTGTATTGGGTGATCGTGTGTGGAGAGTACTGCCTTTCAAAACGCAGATAATCACTAAATGATTGAATAGGTGTGCGCCACTGGTCGCTTAATTGCTCATGCAATTCATCAACACTTGGCGGCTGCGGCTCGATCATGCCAGCTCAAGTTCCAGTAATCTCAATTGTAATGAGCGTACAAATTCAAGCACAAACAGGCTGTCTTTGGCGGGTTCAAAGTGGTTTGCATCATCACTGCCAAATGCCAAAATAGCCACCGGGTGTTTACTATTGCCAATTAAGTAAAGCGCAGTTGATTGTGTTTGTGGGCGAAACAGTAAATCGCGTTCTTGCTGGCTTACACGGCCAAGGTACGTACCATCGTTCATTAAGCGATGTGTAATTAAATCATCAAATTTAGTGTCATACTTAAGTAAATGGCATTCACTAATAGCCGCATTGGTACAAATAATATTACGTAAGTTTACTGCTAGCGTTTTAAAGTCATAATTAGTCCACAGTTGGCGGTGGCACTCACTAAATAAACTATAAATTTGCTCGTTTTCTTTTGCGTGTTCAATAAGTTCATCAATTTTGTGTTTTAACATTGCATTATGTTCACGCAATTGACGCTGCTGAATATGCACTAAAGAGGTGGCGCCTTGAGCATGCTGTTGCAATTCAAGTTGCGTTAACAGTGCTGGGTTTTGCAGTAAAAAATCAGGGTTTTCTAGCAAAAACTCACTAACTTGTTCATTTGTTAGTTTGCTGAGAATGTTACTCATAAGGCAACTTGACCATCAAATACATGCTCCGCAGGGCCTGTCATACGCACTGGGTGACCTTCACCTTGCCAGCGAATTTGTAAACTTCCGCCTGGTAAGTCAACTTGCACTGTGGTGGCTAGCTTATTTTGAATTTGGCCAATGACCATCGCAGCACATGCGCCTGTACCACAGGCTAGTGTTTCGTTTACGCCACGCTCCCACACTCTCAATTTAATGTGCTCTTCGTTTATTACTTGCATAAAACCTACATTTACGCGCTGCGGAAAGCGTTCGTGATTCTCAAGCAATGGTCCTAACGTGCTGACATCGGCTGTTACTATGTCGTCAACTTCTAATACGCAGTGAGGGTTGCCCATTGAGACTGCACCGCTAAAAACAGTGTGTTCTTGTGCACGAATAATATATGTCAGTTCACGTTTAGTGGCTTTAAGCGGGATTTTGCTTGGCTCAAAATTAGGGTGCCCCATATTAACGGTCACTTGGCCGTCTTTTTCGATATACAGGGTGAGGTTACCTGATTTTGTAGACACAGTAATTTTGTGTTTGTTGGTCAGGCCTTTCATCCGCACAAAGCGGGCGAAACAGCGGGCACCATTGCCACATTGCTCGACTTCATTGCCATCAGCATTAAAAATACGATAGTGAAAATCAAGATCGGGAGAATAGGGCGCTTCAACCATTAACAATTGGTCAAAACCAATGCCGAAATGGCGATCGGCCAGTTTTTTTATTTGATCTCGTGACAAGAAAACGTTTTGTGTAATGTTATCAATTACAACAAAATCGTTGCCTAGGCCGTGCATTTTGGAAAAATTAACTAACATAGCGCTCTAATTCGGATTTGCTCTGCGCTAATCATGCCACAGAGCAGCCGTGTTACAAAAAGTTTATGGTAAAATTTTCTCGCCCTGCCATAAGCTTTCGACAGTTTCGCGAGCGCGTATCAAATGGCTTTGTTTGCCATCAACCATAATTTCAGCCACACGCGGGCGCGAGTTATAATTTGAGCTCATTGTGAAACCATAAGCACCAGCACTACGCTGGGCAAGTAAGTCCCCTTGTTGTAGTGCAAGCATGCGGTCTTTACCTAAAAAGTCACCTGTTTCACACACCGGCCCAACAATATCAAAGTTGTGTGTGGGGGTATCGTCATTGCGTGGCGTTACCGGCACAATATTTTGCCATGCTTGATATAACGCAGGGCGCAGCATATCGTTCATGCCCGCATCAACTATTGCAAAGAACTTATCTTGGTTTTGCTTAATAAACTCAACTTTTGTTACTAAAATCCCAGCATTGGCGGCAATGGCACGGCCGGGCTCAAAAATCAGCTCTAAGTGTTGGTAGTCAGTTAAACGGTCAGTGATATGAGCCACATATTCACTTGGATGTGGTGGTGTTTCACCATTGTATGGCACGCCTAAACCACCGCCAATATCTAAATGGCTTAGCTCAATACCATTGGCTTTTAAGTCATCAATTAGGGCGAGTACTTTGTCCAGCGCTTCTAAAAATGGTTTTATTTCGGTGAGCTGCGAGCCAATATGGCAATCAACACCGGTGATTTTCAAACCAGGTAATGAAGCAGCATATTGATAAACACTCACTGCAGTGAGGATATCAATACCGAATTTATTTTCTTTTAAGCCAGTTGAAATATAGGGATGAGTTTTTGCATCAATATCAGGATTAACACGAATTGAAATTGGCGCAACCAAATTAAGCTCACTGGCTACTTCAGATATACGGTCAAGTTCAGATACAGATTCAACATTAAAGCATTTAATTCCAAGCTTTAGCGCATAAGCAATTTCGTCAGCTGTTTTTGCAACACCGGAAAAAACCACTTTACTGGCGTCACCACCCGCTTCAATAACACGGGCAAGCTCACCTTTAGAGACAATATCAAAACCAGAACCTAAGCGAGCCAACACATTTAATACTGCAATATTTGAATTAGCTTTAACGGCATAACACACTAAATTTTTATGGTTTTTAGCCGCTTGTGCAAACGCAAGGTAGTGACGTTCAAATGTTTTGCGTGAGTAAATATAACAAGGTGTACCATATTGTGCTGCTATGTCACTGACAGCGATGTCTTCGCCATGCAGCTGATTATTTTTATAGTCAAAAAAGTCCATTTGTTAGTCCTGTTTCGATTCGGTTGTTGGCGTGTCTTGGTTTGCTACTGATTCAGTTACTTGTTCTGTTTGATTTGGCTGCGTATTTTCTTCAGGCAAATACAGTGGTCCGCTTTGTCCGCAACCAGCTAAAGCGATAAGTAGTACACCAAGAGGGGAAAGTCGTTTTAATTTTTTAAGATGCATCTCTTTCATTAGATTAATCGTGTTGCTGGCTTTATAATCGCAGATTAACAGAATATCTAAAAAATGCAGCTATTCGCGGATGATTTTATTCCTGTTACACTAACCGTAAGCAAATTTATCCTACTGCCGTAAAGGAAATAATAATGACTGATCATGAATACCACCAATTAGCCGAAGCACTTATGTTCACAATTGAAGAGCAAGTGGATGACTGTGAAGCCGATCTTGATTATGAATCTGCACAAGGTATTTTGGAGATTATTTTTGCCGATCGCAGTAAAATTGTAATTAATAAGCAAGCACCATTACATCAAGTATGGGTTGCAACAAAATTTAATGGTCACCACTTTGAATTACGTGGCGATAAATGGATAGATAACCGCTCTGGTGCTGAATTTTGGCAGTTTATGAATGAAGCAACAACTCGTCAAGCCGGCCAACCTGTACAATGGCAGTCTGAATTATGAGTTTAGAGTTTGTTGAATATCCAGCTAAAGCAAAGCATCAAGCAACGATTATTTGGTTACATGGCCTAGGCGATTCTGGTGATGGTTTTTTACCGGTCGCACCTCAACTTTCACTTCCTGATGATTTAGGCGTACGCTTTGTATTTCCACATGCGCCGGTGCAACCCGTCACTATTAATGGTGGTATGGAAATGCGCTCGTGGTATGACATTAAATCAATGGATCTTGATAAACGTGCGGATGAAACTGGGGTGCGGGAATCTGCCGCCAAAGTTGAAGCGTTGATCAGCCATGAGATTGAAAAAGGTATTCCAGCAGATAAAATAATATTGGCTGGTTTTTCTCAGGGCGGTGTTGTTTCACTGCATTTAGCTCCACGTTTAGAGCAAAAGCTTGCAGGAGTAATGGCTCTTTCAACGTATATGTGCGTGCCAGAGAAATTAACCGCAGAAGCAAAACATACAGACTTAACTGTATTTATGGCTCATGGAAGCCAAGATCAGGTTGTGCCTTACGGCGCGGGTCGTCATGCGTTTGACATATTATCAGCGCATAACATGGATGTAAGTTGGCAAGAATACCCAATGGGCCATCAGGTTTGTGGGGAAGAACTAGCGGCTATTCGCCAATGGTTAATTGCTCGCTTAAGTTAATAGTGTTGAGTAACCGAGGCTAAAATGAAACAAAAAATAGTAATTACAGCAAATATGAGGCGTGCAGAACCAAGTGCACCGTCAGTAACCTATCAATGGCATTGGAAACGCATTGCCACTGTGACTTTACTGGGTTTATTTGCATTAGTTGTTTTTACTTATAGCCTATTGGGCTCGGTTAATGCTGAGCAAAATGATCTGCCTAATGTGTCAAATGACGTACCGATATTAGTTTCTACGAAGGGTGCTGATGAAGGTCTCCCTTTCGTTACGCCTATAATTGAACAAAGTGATGATGTGCAGGTTGAGCCTGCGCTAATTACAAATAACTCGATGGCTGAGATTGAACATGCCATCGATTTACAGAGCGCTAATAACGATGAGTCAGAACTAAGTGAAACAACAGCACTGAATATTGAAGCTGACATTACGACAGTATCAGATGAGACTGATTCAACAGTCGCTCAGCCAAAAAGTTTTGCCAGTACCGCCCATGTTGCAAGTGTTGCGTTGGGTGCAAAAATAGATACAGACAAAGTAAGCCGAGCAGTATTGACGCGTGATGTAGTGGGGCGCGAGCCTGTTAATGTCTTAAAAGCGGATATTCGAATTGGTGAATTTGTTGATACTATAGCTTTTTTTAGTGAGCTTAAAAATTTACAAGGGCAAAAAGTGACCCATGTTTGGCGTTATGAAAACGAAATAATGGCCAGTATTGAACTTGATGTCACATCACCGCGTTATCGTACTTATTCAAAGAAGCATATTTTATCAGAGCAACTTGGCCACTGGCGTGTTGACGTGATTGATCAGCAAGGTCACTTATTAGCACAAAAAGAATTTCGTATATTAGCCAGATAAACGCTGCAGCGCAGGGCTAAGTAAAGAACATAAATTGGATACTTTTTATTATGACAAACACAAATAAACTCGTTCGTATAGCAACCCGAAAAAGCGCCTTAGCACTTTGGCAGGCAGAATTTGTAAAAGCGCAACTTGAGCATTTTCATAAAGACATTACTGTTGAGCTCGTGCCGATGTCGACTCAAGGGGATATTATTTTAGATACACCTCTGGCTAAAATTGGTGGAAAAGGGTTATTTGTTAAAGAGCTTGAACAAGCTATGTTAGATGGCCGTGCTGATATTGCCGTGCATTCAATGAAAGATGTGCCTGTAGATTTTCCAGAAGGTTTAGCGCTGCACACGATTTGTGAGCGTGAAGACCCGCGCGATGCGTTTGTGTCCAATACATACGCTGATATTGCGCAGTTACCACAAGGTGCAATTGTGGGTACTTCAAGCTTGCGTCGTCAGTGTCAAATTCGTGCGTTGCGCCCGGATCTAGAGATTCGTGATCTACGCGGTAATGTAAATACCCGTTTAGCAAAGCTTGATGACGGCCAATACGATGCGATAATTTTAGCTGCGGCTGGCTTGATTCGTCTTGACATGCATGAGCGTATTAAAGCGTTTATTGAGCCTGAAGTATCGCTACCGGCCAATGGACAAGGGGCTGTTGGTATTGAGTGTCGTATTGATGACGAGGCTACCAAAGCATTGCTTGCACCACTTGAGCACAGTGAAACGCGTATTCGCGTGAATGCTGAGCGTGCTATGAATCGTCGTTTAGAAGGAGGTTGTCAAGTTCCTATTGGTGCCTATGCTTTAGTTGATGGCGAACAGGTTCATCTTCGTGGCTTAGTGGGTGCTATCGATGGCAGTGAAATACTACGCGCTGAAATTAGCGGTAACACGATTGATGCAGAAGCGTTGGGCGTGCAATTAGCTGAGCAACTACTAGCATTAGGTGCAGATAAAATTTTAGCTGACGTATACCGAGACGCATAAATGTCACATATCCTGATAACTCGCCCAGAGGGAAAAGGCGCTGACCTTGCAGAAAAGCTGCTGCAAGGGGGTTATCAGGCGACCTTATTTCCAGTTTTAACACTTGATTACTTCACACTACAAAGCGCTCAATTAACCCCTTTGTTGAACGCAGATAAAATTATTTTTATCTCCCAAGATGCGGTCAAAGCTTTATTAGCACTTAAACCAGATATAAACACCAAAGCGCAGTTTTACGCTGTAGGTGAAAAAACCGCAGAGGCCATTTGGCAAGGGTTTGGTGTGCGTGCCGCGGTGCCTAAGCAGCATGATTCGGAAGGTTTACTTGCATTACAGTCGCTGCAACAGATTGACGGGCAAAATATTGTGCTTGTTAAGGGGAAAGATGGTCGTCCTACAATAGCTAAAATATTAAAGCAGCGCAGTGCTTTTTTAAATAACTTAGTGATTTATCAGCGAGCCCCAATCGAAGGGGAACCAAGCAACTGGCTAGACCACTGGCAAAGCCTTAATGTTAAAGGTATAGTCATTACTAGTAATGCGGCGGTTGATGCTATTTTTAATCAACTTCCTTTAAAACAACTAGAATGGTTAAGACAGTGCCAGTTTTATGTTGCTAGCAGTCGTATTTGTGAACACCTCAAGCTACAACATGTAAATTCGGAAAATATTCACATTGCTGCAGGTGCGAGCGATAGCGCTATGTTTACCTGCATCAGTCAAGGTAATACTATGAGCGAACATGCAAAGCCAACAACACCGGCAGCTGAAGTAAAAACAGCATCATCAACTAATCAAACAGCAAAGTCAGCGGCAACTTCTCCAGCTGCTAAAAAAGAACCCATGATGAACCAAAATAATAAACAAAAAATAAGTAAAACAGGCAGCTTGGCGTTGCTTATCTCGCTAATCGTTGCATCGGGTGTGGGTTATCAATTTTATCAAAAATTTAATACAGAGCAGCAAGCCAATCAATTAGTTACTCAGCTATCTGCTGACAATCAATTATTGAGTAAAGAATTGCAAGCAGTGAAAGCAGCGCAGCAAACACTGCAACAAGCGTTATTTAATAGTGAGCAAAAAGTAGCTGCTAGTTTGGCTGAGAATGCGGATAATACAGCTAAGCAACTAGAGAGTGCATTGCAACGTGCTCAGCAACAAGCATACAGCCTTAATCCGCACGAAGTCACAAGTTTACAACGCATGGCCGAGTTTAAGTTATGGGCTGAGAAAGATTATAAAGGTGCAGCCGCAGTGCTGGCGCGATTAGATGCTTTGCTAGCAGAGCATCCAGGAACCGGTGCTATTCGCCAAGCAATTCATAGTGATATGCAAGCGCTTAGTATCGTAAAACCGATCCCTGCTGAAGCGATTTATTTACAACTTCACGGTGTGTTAGAACAAATAGATAAGTTAGATTTTAATGCGGTGGCGTTACCACAAGTAGCAATTACGACGAAGCAAGATGCTTTGAGTGAAGATGTCAGTGACTGGCAACAAAACGTAGCTAAAACATGGGAACAGCTGCAAGATAATTTTATTAAAATTCGTCAACGTGAAGATATTGCAATTGAGCCTTTATTAACAGAGCAAGAGCGTCATTTAATTAAGCAGCGTTTAAGTCTGTATTTATCTCAAGCGCAAGATGCACTTTTAACTAAACAAGCAAGTATATATTTTACCGCTTTAAACCAAGCTCATGTATTAGTGAGTGATTACTTTAAGCAAGATGATCCACATACACAAAGTGTACTTAAAACATTGGCAGGCTTAAATAAAGAGTCACTAAACTTTAACCCTGAAATCACTTTGAAAAGTACTGAGCAGGTCAAGGAGTGGGCACAATGATACGCATTATTTTGGTTATTTTAGCCATCGCAATTTTGCTTGCTGTATCACCCTTGTTAATTGGTGAAGTTGGCTATGTACTTATCTCGTTTAATCACACTACATTAGAGGGCTCAATTGTTGCTTTTTGTGCGGCATTTTTAGTTATTGCACTTGGACTGTATGTTACTTATAAACTCATTCGCTATGTTTGGTCTTTATACAGTAATACTCGTCATCGCTTTTTTGCTCGCAGTGAAGAGCGCAAGCAAGCAGCCATTGAACAAGGTATTTGGAGTTTAATTAACAGCGATAGTGAGCAGTTAGAGCTTGCGCTGGAAAACAATAGTGTGGCGGATAATTGGCATGATGTACGCTATGCTTTATTAGCTAAAGCCGCTTTGCAAAAAAGTGAGATAAATAAAGCAATTACCTTACTTGAGAAAATTTCAGCAGAAAATCAATTAAAAGCAGCTAAACTTTGGTTAGCCACAGGCGATTGCAGTACGGTGACTGGTGATTTAAAAGCATTAGCAGAAGCTAAAAAAGCAACTGCATTAGAGCTGAAAATGTACGCGGAAGTGTTAGTTCAACAACAAAAGTGGACGGCTCTTGAGCAATTTATGCCACGTTTATTAAGTAAACAAGCATTAACCGATACACAGTGGTCGTCATTATTCACAGCTTATTTTATGGCACAGCCGCACTCGCAGTTAATTGATAAATATCAACAGCTCTCAAAAAGCTTGAAAGTAAAAGCGCATATGGCTTATTTATCTGTGATGGCAAAAGTAGGGCGTTTAAATGAAATTGAGCTAACTTTATTAAAAATGCTTAAAAAATCAGAGCAACATAATGATCTTGCCAAAGTATTAAACGTTTCTGCACCGGGAGATGCGCTGAAATTACAGGCGAGCTTACAAGATACGCTGAAAAAAGAACCAGATAATCAAGACTTATTACTATCGCTAGCGTGTTTAGCGAATGCACATGGCGAATACGAGCTTGCTGCACGTGTATTTGATAAGGCGTTAAACCCTGAAAACAGTAAAGATTACTTAGCACAAGCTCAGCTTAGTTATAGTAAAAGTGCACAGCCACAAAAAGCGCTAGATCTTTACCTATAATCTAAATAGGCTTATATCGGCATAGGAGCGCCAGAGCATATGAAGAATATATTTACTCTGACTGTTAGCCTTGCTTTTGCTTATTTTACGACTGGTTTTTTTAGTAATTTATTATTGACTGTTGATGGATATGCTGTTGCTTCATGGCCGCCATCGGGTATCGCTTTAGCTGGTTTTTTATTATGTGGGCGCCGAGCTTTAGCGGGGATTTTGCTCGGTGCACTGCTTACTAATCTTGCTCACCTTGATCGTGTTGTTGATATATTACATTGGCAAGTATTCCTTCAGGCTTTAATAGTTTCTTTAGCTGCAACTTTTCAGGCGTGGTTTGGTAGCTACCTCATTGTAAATGTAGTTAAAGCCCCTTTAGATTTATCATCTTTAAAACGCAGCGTTCATAGCTTAATTGTTGCAGGCCCTATTTGTTGTGTTATTGCAGCGTCAATAGGCACTACACTGTTGGTTTATAATCAGGTTATTCCTGCCCATGTCGCCGTTGATAATTTTATAGCATGGTGGATTGGCGACAGTATAGGGGTGTTGATTTTTACACCGCTAATATTGGCAGCGTTCAATTATTCACAAATGCGCCATCGACTACAGGTTATTCTCCCTTCGTTATTTATCTATATGGTGATTAGCCTGAGTTTTTACGCTGCGGCTAGTGTCAAAAAAGAAAAAAACATTCAAAAACAAAGTGCTAAGATTGCTGCTGTGCAATCTGAAATCAATCATAAAATATCTGAAATAACAGGGCATTTGACTCTTCTCGCGACCTTTTTTGCCAGTAGTGATGAGGTTAATTACCAAGAGTTTAAGCGCTTCACTTCAAAGCAGTTGGATTATAGCCATGAAATTTTAGCATTTGAATGGGTACCGCGTGTTACTAAAGCCGAGCTAACCCAATACCAACAGGGTATTCAGCTTGAAGGGGTTGATGATTTTTATATTAAAGAAAAGTCATCAGGACAAAGCTGGCAGCCTGTCTCAATTCGAGATGAGTACTACCCTGTGCAATATGCCCATCCAATAGTAGGAAATGAGGTTGTACTTGGGTTTGATTTGGCTTCCAATGAGCAGCGATATGATGCGTTAATGATGTCAAAAGCATTGAATGAATTGGTAATAAGTGAACCTATAGGGTTAGTCCAAAGTAATGCTGATGGTAATGGTGTATTGTTTTTCTTCCCTGTGTTTGGAGATTTAGATACTCAGGGTGATTTTAAAGGGTTTGTTGTTGGGGTGGTGAGTTTATCGCGCTTATCTCAATCGTTATGGTTTAATCATGACAGTAAGATAAGCGCCCATTTTTACGATGTAACAGATGAGAATGATCAGCAATTAATTTATCAAACTCAAAGTGCGAATGTTGAATTGCTTAACGAGTATCAACTTTTACTTGGAAAGCGTATTTGGCAAGTGCAGCTATTTGAGCCTAAATCAAAAACATCATGGGTCATGTATTGGCTTGCACAAATAGTGGGTATGTTATTTGTTTGGTTGTTAATTACCTTCTTGATATCAGTAACGGGTACTAATATTCAGGTGAGGGAGCAAGTTGCTCAGCAAACACGGATTTTACGTCAAGAAAAACAAAAAGCAGATGAAGCGAGTCAAATCAAAAGCCAATTTTTAGCGAACATGAGTCATGAAGTACGCACACCAATAAACGGTATTAAAGGTTTGCATTATTTAGCGTTGCAACAGCAAGATTGGCAACAAGGTCGCCGTTACATAGAACAAGCTGATGGTGCACTTAGCGTGCTTTTGAGGGTGCTGAATGATGTGCTCGACTATTCAAAAATGGAAGCCGATAAGCTTGATTTAGCACAAGAACCCATAAAGGTTAATCACCTTATTGATGAGGTTATGAACTTAGTGCAATTTGAGGCGGATATTAAAGCACTCAATTTGCAGTTGGAGTTAGATCGTGGCGCACAATTACAGATAGATACCGATCCAATTCGGCTAAAGCAAGTGTTATTAAACTTACTAAATAATGCCATTAAGTTTACCGCAACAGGGACTATTACATTAAAAATATGGCAAAGTGAGAGCGTTACTTATTTTAGTGTAAATGACACCGGCATAGGTATTAACGACAATGCTCAACAGCAATTATTCCAACCGTTTGCACAAGCTGACAGTTCTACTTCACGCCAGTATGGTGGTACAGGTTTGGGTTTAAGTATTTGCAAGAAGCTGGTTGAGTTAATGGGAGGGGCAATAGGCCTGGAAAGCAAGCAAGGACTGGGCTCTACATTTACTTTTACTTTGCCACGCATTTCACCGCTAGCAAAAACAGAGCAGTTAGAAACACGCTTCAACGACATAGATACAAGCAGCTTATCGTTTGTTGATTTTAAAATATTATTAGTAGAAGACAACCCCCTAAACCAACATGTTGCAACTGCAATATTAAAAACAAAAGGGTGCGTTGCGGATATTGCTAATGATGGTTTTGAGGCGATTGAAAAAGTGTCACAGACACCTTATGACCTAGTTCTTATGGATATTCAAATGCCTAATATGGATGGTTTACAAGCGACTAAGGTTATTCGTAATGAGCTATTTATGAGCGAGTTGCCTATTATTGGCTTATCAGCAAATGCGCATGATGAGGATGCGAAAAAAGCATTAGCAACAGGTATGGACGATTACTTAACTAAACCAATTGATGCTGATAAATTATTTAAAACGATGTGGCATTATTTACAATAAGTGTATACCCAAGCCGCCTCAAGATGCAGACTTCAGCGTTTCACAGGTGTTTAATATCAAGGCGTTACTTTGCAATAATGGTCATCCCTTTTAATAAGTAACAACGCTGAAAGTAAGCGCCTGTGAAACGCCCAACGGGTTGGTTTAAAAGCGATTTATACAGCGTTACTTTTATAAGGGAATGATTTTAACAAGGGAACAACCATTATTTGCAATCAATGCCTTGCCTAAATCGCTTTTAACTCCAACTGAAACTGCATCTTGAGGTGGCTTGGGTATATAAAGCGTTTTTGGCATTTATTTTAAATGTTTTCATCTTTGTCATGCAGACAAATGACCTCAATAAAGAAAACAAAATCATCTAAACTTGAATTACCTATTTAAGTGCGTATGATCCGCGCAAATTTAACTGACTGAGTGCTAATTATGATTAATAAAAAACTCCCTTTGCTAGATATCCATCGCCATTTAGACGGTAATGTTCGTGCGCAAACTATTCTTGATTTGGGCCGTCAGTTCAATATCAAATTACCCGCCGATAATGTGGCGGCGCTAATACCGCATGTGCAAGTCATTGATCCAGAACCAAACCTAATGGCCTTTTTGCAAAAATTAGATTGGGGTGTCGCCGTACTGGGTGATTATGATGCCTGTCGTCGTATTGCAATTGAAAACATTGAAGATGCACAAGCGCAAGGTTTAGATTATGTTGAGCTTCGTTTTAGCCCTTATTATATGGCGCAAAGCCAAGGGCTGCATCCGCAAGGCGTTGTAGAAGCCGTGGTTGATGGTATAAAAAGTGCCACTCAAAGCAGCAGTGTTAAAGCTAATTTAATTGGCATTATGTCACGTACTTATGGCACCAAAATTTGTCAACAAGAGCTTGATGCGTTGCTTGCATTTAAAAATGATTTAGTGGCTGTAGATTTAGCCGGTGATGAAATTGGTTTTCCGGGAGAGCTATTTGTTGATCACTTTAAACAGGTCCGAAATGCCTACCTAGCCGCTACTATTCATGCGGGCGAAGCACTTGGTGCTGCAAGTATTTGGCAAGCAATTAATGAGCTTGGAGCAGAGCGTATTGGCCATGGTGTAAAAGCGATTGAAGATGTAAAGCTAATGGACTATCTGCGAGATAATCGCATAGGCATTGAATCATGCTTAACCAGTAATGTGCAAACGAGTACCGTTGCTAGCTTAGATGTGCATCCACTGAAACGCTTTTTAGATCATGGTATTTTAGCGTGTATTAATACGGATGATCCTGCTGTTGAAGGCATTGAAATTGAGCATGAATATGCAGTTGCCGCACCAGCTGCTGGTCTGACGCAAGCTGACATGGAAAAAGCGCAAGTAAATGCACTCGAGATAGCCTATTTGAGTGATGCTGAAAAGCAACAGTTAAAACACAGTGCCGCTGCTAAATAGCAGCGACGTACGCCACCTAATGTTCTTTTTGACAGCTTAAGTAGTTGTCAAAAAGAGCTTTAAGAATATCGCTTCGGCCAATCATACCAATCACCGTTGTGCCCTCTACAACAGGGTAATTTTTTGGCTTTCCCGTTTTCATTTGTTCGGCTAGTTCAATAATATTGGTATCACCGCTGACGGTAACTACATCAGTTTGCATCAGCTGAGCTACTTTGACTACGCCATCACAAAAATAACTATTTTGCATTAAAGGTTTTAGTAGTTCTTGTTCAGAAATAAAACCTACCAAACACTTATCCTCATTAAATACAGGTGCCCCCATCAGTTTGAATTTTTGTAATTCTGAAATAGCCGTAGTCATTTCAGTTTCAGGTGTGATATTGGGTAGTTTGCGTTGCATAAAATCTTTTACTTTTGTATTTAACATTTGGGTCTCTCCCCGTTAATGACTTGTACAAAGTATGGTTAATGAATGGGTTTTTGGGAAATTGTTTATGTTGATTGCTCTGATAGGTTAAAACAATCAGATCACCAGTTGGTGGTAATTTATTTATTTTCCGGGCAATCAATATCAACGTGGTATTTTGCTTTAACTAACTCAATATAGTGTGAGAGACTTTTGTGTGAACTGGTATTGAATGTATTCGCTAGTGAGGTAATGCTTTGAATGCGATCTAAGCGAAATTCCCGATAGTCATTACGTAATTGGCAGTGAGCGATGAGCGTCCATTTTGCGCCCCAATATACGAGCCCAAGAGGATCTACAATGCGGTGGCTTGGCTGCTGGTTAACATCTAGGTAATGAAATTCAATACAGGTTTTATTGGTAATAGCTTTACGAAGTTGCAATGTAATTTCTTGATGGGTTTTATCATGGTTAAAGGCCGATACTAAATAAGGTAATTCTTCGACTTGCTGTTTTAGCTTTTCAGGCAATACGGCATTTATTTTAGCTATTGCAGCTTGGGCTTTGGCAGCTAATTGTGGGTCAGTCCATGCACTCACCATTTTACTACCTAGTAGAAGCGCTTGTAATTCTTCTAATGTAAACATCATTGGGGGAAGATCGTAGTGTGCTATTAGGTAACCCACCCCCGTATCACCTTCAATGGGCACGCCAGAACTTTGAAGGTGTTGAATATCGCGATAAATGGTTCGTTGAGATACTTGCAGTCGATTAGCAAGTTCATTTGCAGTAACCGCAAAGCGGCGACCTTTTAGCATATTTACTAATTGAAACAGCCGCTCTGATTTATGCACGAACGTATCCTTTATCGTTTAAGTTAATGTATTTACGCGGATTTTTAGGAAGTAATTTAACTCAGACTTTAGGTGACTCAACTTTGCTGGCAAGCTGTTTGGCTTAATACTTCGTAATGGGTTAATTGTACACTTTGTTTTTCAATTAATGCTGCAAATTGTTGGCACTGCTCGTTTTCAAAAAACATATCACTCACTCGTTTCGCATCTGCGGGAGTCGCAAAGTATATAACATCAATATATTGCTGGGTTTCTGCTTGTTTAGCAAGTGAGCGATAAAACACTCCTGGCTGCTTGTCGATAAAGTTTTGGAAGGTATTATTGGCGATATGAAATTGTGCCAAATCTGTGTCGTTATTTAGTTTAAAAGTGATAACTTCGATTACGTTAGTGGTCATAATTGTGCTCCTTGTTTAAGAGCGAACAGTAAACCATAATGTATTGTCAGGGAGTGTCAGTAGCCAGCTTAATTATATCAATTTGGTGCAATTGAAATAATTAAGCTGGCTATAATGGATTTTTTTATTACTTAATAAACGCGAATGCGTCAGCGTACATGTTTTCGCGGATTGCACCATGAGCAATAAAATCATCTCGTACGATGCCAATCATGTCAAAACGCCCTGCCATGTAAATATCATATGGCGAAAGGGAGGCAATATCGCTCATCACGGCTTTATGTACGTAGCCAGTATGGCCTGTCCAGCTGTCTGTTGGGTTTTCAACGACAGGGATAAAAGTAAAGTTTTCTCGGCTATTAGCCCACGTTTGCATTTCAGTGTGTGCATATAAAGCCGATTCTTCACGTACACCCCAGTAAAATAAAACAGGGCGGTCACAACCAATTTCGCTTAAATGATCAGCCATTGATTTTGCGTATGAAAAACCAGTGCCGCCAGCGAGTAAAATAATCGGGCGTTCGCATTGTAGGCGTAGTTGCGAAATACCTAAGCCCGTTTCAATGGTTACTTTGGTATTGTTAGTGTGTGCATCACGTAAATGTTCAAGGGTTTGCATGGCGTATGAGTCAACTGCAGATGCGCCAATATGTAATTCAAGCTCGTCACACTGTGAAGGACGGCTAGCAATTGAAAATGCACGCTTGTCTTTCTCACCAAGCACAACTTGTAAGTATTGGCCTGCTTCAAATTTAACACTTTCAATTGGTTTTAAAATAACTTTGTGAACAAATTCAGTTAATGGGCTGATAGCAACAACGTCAGCATGTAATGTTTGCATGGTTTACCTTTTAGCACTGTTTGCAGATACGCATTCGAATTTCTCAATTCTAGCATATCAGCACAGGGGTTTTATAGACTGTTAATTCATCAGTTAGATGATCAAACTATAGAATATCAAGACTTTGCCAAATATCATCAACACGGTCTTTAGTGGCTTGGTCCATAACGATAGGTTCACCCCATTCGCGCGTTGTTTCACCAGGCCATTTGTTGGTTGCATCCATACCCATTTTAGAACCAAGGCCAGAAACAGGTGATGCAAAATCTAAATAGTCAATCGGTGTATTTTCAATTAAAGTTGTATCACGAGCGGGATCCATGCGTGTTGTAATAGCCCAAATTACGTCGTTCCAGTCTCGGGCATTGACGTCGTCATCACACACGATTACAAACTTAGTGTACATAAATTGACGTAAAAACGACCATACCCCCATCATTACGCGTTTAGCATGGCCAGGGTATTGTTTTTTCATGGTCACGACAGCCATGCGGTATGAACAACCTTCAGGCGGTAAGTAAAAATCGACAATCTCAGGAAATTGCTTTTGTAAGATTGGTACGAATACTTCGTTTAGTGCAACGCCTAGAATTGCAGGTTCATCTGGTGGACGGCCGGTAAAAGTACTGTGGTAAATTGGATCCTTGCGATGCGTCATATGTGTGACGGTCATAACTGGAAATTCATCCACTTCATTGTAGTAACCAGTGTGATCGCCATAAGGGCCTTCTGGCGCTACTTCACCAGGCATGATATAGCCTTCCAATATGATTTCAGCACTGGCAGGCACTTGTAGATCATTTGATATCGACTTAACTACTTCTGTTTTGCTACCACGAAGTAAGCCAGCAAATGCGTATTCACTTAGGGTGTCAGGTACAGGCGTTACTGCACCTAAAATTGTAGCAGGATCTGCGCCAAGTGCGACTGATACAGGATAAGGTTCGCCAGGGTTTTCTTTACACCATTCTTGAAAATCAAGCGCGCCGCCACGGTGTGAAAGCCAGCGCATGATTATTTTGTTTTTACCAAGTAATTGTTGACGGTAAATACCTAAGTTTTGACGCTTTTTGTAAGGTCCTTTGGTGACGGTTAAGCCCCAAGTGATAAGGGGAGCTACATCGCCAGGCCAGCAATGTTGGATTGGCAGTTTAGTTAAATCTACCTCATTGCCTTCAATGATAATTTGTTGGCAAGGTGCTTTTTTTACTTCTTTGGCTGGCATATTAAGTACTTGCTTAAATACCGGAATTTGCCCTAGCGCTTCTTTAATGCCTTTTGGTGGTTCTGGCTCTTTTAGAAATGCCAGTAGTTTACCAACTTCACGAAGCTCACTAACATCATCTTTACCCATGCCCATAGCAACACGTTTAGGTGTGCCAAATAGGTTGGCTAAAACAGGCATCGAATGCCCTTTGGGGTTTTCAAACAGTAAAGCTGGGCCTTGAGCTCGCAGCGTGCGATCGGCTATTTCGGTCATTTCTAGGTAAGGGTCAATTTCTTGGTGAATACGTTTAAGCTCACCTTTTTCTTCTAGTAATTTGATAAAATCACGGAGATCTTTATATTTCATTGTCGGCTGCTTTAAGGCTTAAATTAGAATCATTATACTTGAGTCATTTTTATTAGCGAGTTTACTCGGCTTTGTTTATGCTACATTATTATTTTTCATTTATTGCCTTTCTCACATTAAAGTTTCATTGGGCTATAGTTATACTTTAGATAAGAAAGGGGGGTTCACTTGCGCAAAACTTTTATTGATAAGGTATTAATTTTAAAAGTAATTATTTTTATGGCCTGCCTTCATTGTCGTACGGGTATTGCTGCCGATGATTTATCCACTATTATTTCCCCGGCTCTTTTTAAAAACCACAGTGCTATTATGTTAATTATTGACCCTGAGTCAGGTGATATTGTTCAAGCAAATGATGCCGCGGCCTTATTTTATGGTTTCAATGTAAGTGAGCTGGAAAAAAAATCTATTCAGCAAATTAATATTTTTACTAACGAGCAGGTGGCACAAGAGCGTGCAGCTGCACGTACTGAAGGTCGTAATTATTTTGTTTTTAAACATCGTTTAGCAAGCGGTGATATGCGTACTGTCAGTGTCTATTCAACCCCCTTTAATGTTAATGGTAAAACACAGCTGTTGTCGGTGATTCATGATATCTCTTCACAACGAAGCTTAGAAAAAGAGTTATGGCGTTACCAAGAAAACCTCGAAGAGCTAATTCGTATACAAATAGGTGAAATAGAAAAGAAGCAAAGTGATCAGCTTTTACTAGCGATTATTTCAATTGCTTTACTATGCGTACTATTACTAATTTTAAGTGTACTGGCAACACGATTACGAAGAGCAAAGCGAGCAGCGCAGCAAGATAGCTCTAAGCTGCAAGCTATTTTTGATAGTATTGATGACTTACTTATTTTTGCTGAACCGAACCAACGTATTTCTGCTGCAAATAAAAAAGCACAACAAATACTAACCGCTAAAATGCCACTTTTTGGTCGTTTTATGTATGAGTTTGAGGTGAGCCAAACACTATCTAGCGATGCAATTAATGAGCATGAATATAAAGGTGCAGAAGGAAATTTTTGGGGGGAATATACCTGTACGAAAGTGGTTGATAATGATGCTCGTCACTTGGGAAGCATTCATTTTATACATGATATCTCAGAGCGTATAGCCACGCGACGTCAACAACGTTTAGCGAGTACTGTTTTTGCGACTACTAATGAGGGAGTGTTTGTTTCCAATGGCAAAAACGAAATCATTATGGTGAATCGTGCTTTTATAAATATTACAGGTTACTCACAAGATGATGCCTTAGGGAAAACGCCAAGTTTACTTAACTCTGGCCGACATAATAGTGAGTTTTTCAAAGCGATGTATTTGCAATTAAATACACAAGGGCAGTGGGAAGGTGAAATATGGAACCGACGTAAAGATGGTTGTATTTACCCTTGCTGGCTGAGTATTGCAGTCGTTTTTGATGATACAAAAAATATAGAAATGTTTGTGGCAATTCTAAACGACATTAGCTTACGCAAAGAAAATGAACAAGAAATGTGGCTACAAACTAATTTAGACACGTTAACAGGCTTGCCAAATAGGCAGCACTTTTATAATAAGGTTGATCAGCAAATGTTGCATGCTCAAGCAGAGCAAAAACGCTTAGCTATTTGCTTTATTGATTTAGATCGATTTAAAAGTGTGAATGATACCCTCGGACATGCAACGGGAGACTTATTATTATTAGAGGCGTCAAAACGAATAAAGGCGTGTATGAGTAGTGGTAACCTTGTTGCGCGCTTGGGGGGGGATGAGTTTTCTCTCCTGCTGACGAACATCAATACTGTTAATCAAATTGAACATATTGCGTTAAAAGTACTTAATGCTTTGAACTCACCTTTTGTAATCGCAGAGCATGAAGTATTTGTTTCGGGCAGTATGGGTATAACGCTTTACCCTGATGATGGCTTGGAGCGTAAAATTCTTATTCGCAATGCAGATAGTGCAATGTATAAAGCGAAAGAAAAGGGGCGAAATTGTTTTGAGTTCTTTACACCAGGCATGCATGAACAGGCACAAGCTCGCAGTCAGCTTGAGGGGGCGTTACACAAAGCGCTCAGTAACAATGAGTTTACGATTCATTATCAACCAATTATAAGTATTGATGGTGAAAGGCTCGGTTGCGAAGCTCTACTGCGTTGGTATAACCCAGAATTAGGTCATGTTTCGCCTGCTGATTTTATCCCTATTTGTGAAGAGCTAGGCTTGATAGTGCCGATTGGCGCATGGGTATTGCGTGAAGCATGTCAGCAAGCCAGTAACTGGTGTTGTAAGCTCGATGGTAACTTCTTTATTACGGTTAACTTCTCTAGTGTGCAGTTTGTCCGACAGAATGTATCTGAATTAGTTAAAGAGTGCTTGGCTGAAACAGGACTCGCAGCAGAGTGTTTAAGTCTTGAAATTACTGAAACAGTGCTTGCAGATAGTAGTGATACAACATTAAAGCAATTACAAGCAATTCGCGCCCAAGGCGTTGGTTTAGCAATTGATGACTTTGGGACCGGCTACTCTTCTTTAAGCTATTTAAAGCGCTTTCCGTTAACTAAGCTCAAAATTGATCGCGAGTTTATAAAAGAACTACCTGATAACACTGAAGATTGTGCTTTGGTCAGTGCCATTATTTCCATGGCAAATAATTTAAAACTAAAAGTGATTGCCGAAGGGGTTGAAACTCAAGAACAAGAGGATTTTCTACGCAATTTAAATTGCGATTACATACAAGGTTTTTTATATAGTAAGGGCTTACCGAATGATGAATTTGAGTTGTTTTTAGAAGCGAATAGTCCGCATATTAAAATTTAAACCTTTCAACAGCACTTGCTAAAGAGTGAGCTAGTTGGTTTACATTCTCACTTTGGCTGGCTAAAGTGTTGGCGTGGTTAGCATTGTTTTGTGCTTGTATAGTTACTTTAGCCATGATTTGTTTAATATCATTACTGTTATCAAGTTGATGGTGTGAAGAGTTAGCTATTTGCTGACTCATTTGGTTAATTGTGGCTAAGGTACTTTTTATTTTATCGACTGCTTGGTTTAGCTCACTGCTGTTTGTTACGCATTGTTGGGCTTGTTGTTGGCCATCGTTGATTTCATGATGGGCAGAACTGGCTTGATGTTGTAACGTTTGGATCATGGTATGGATTTCGCTCGTTGAACTTTGCGTTCGCGCAGCAAGAGAGCGAACTTCGTCGGCCACAACAGCGAAACCGCGGCCATTTTCACCCGCTCGGGCGGCTTCAATCGCAGCATTGAGGGCAAGTAAATTAGTTTGCTCGGCAATGCTGCTAATAGTATCTACAATTGCGCCAATTAATTGGGTGTGTTGCGTGAGCTCTTCTGTACAAAGTACTGCTTGATCAAGACGAGTAAGTAGCGCTTCAATTCGCTGACTATTCCTATCAGCAATTTGGTTTACGTCATTAGCAAATTGCGAAGCATTGGCTATTTCATTAGAGGTAATATCAGCTTGTTCACATACTGTTTGAGAATTGTTTAGCATATTTTCGGCAAGTGATGTCGCGTCTGCGATTCGTGTAAGTTGCTGCTGTGCTGCAAGAGTCATTTGCTGCCCTTGTTCGCTGGTGCTAATTGCTGATTGGTCCAAAGTATGTGCATTGTCGCTGATATCAACGAGCAATTTACTTAAATCATCACTGAGCCGATTAATATTATTTAATAATGCGCCGAACTCATCATCACTGCGTGGGTGAGTACGTCTTGATAAATCTCCTGATGCTATTCTGGATAGCGCTTTATTTACCGCATTTAAGGGTTTAAGCATTGATCTTGTAGTCAGCACAGAGATCAAAGCTGCAAATGAAATCAGTATGAGGCTAATAATTACAGCCAATGTAGAGCCTGTACTTATTGTTGACTTTGCATCGTTTTGTAAGGCTGTAAAGCGTTGATCAGCAAGTTGAGTAAGTTGGATTATTAGTTGTTCGGTATCTTGAAATTGTTGCTGAAAATCTGTGAATGTTTTTTCGGCTAAAATGCGATTAGTAAGCATTGTATTTTGCTGCTGGTAAATGGTAGCTAGTTGTTCATTAACGTCAGCCATTTGAGCTGTAAGAGACGTAAAGTTTGCTGCATTGTGTAGTTCACTGGCTTGTTGCTGTAAATAGGTAAAGTTTGAGCGAATATTATCAAGTAAAAAATCGGTGTCTTGTTGGTGCTCGCTAAGCACTTTTAGTGAACTAATGTACTTAATACTTTTTACATTACTGGCAAGAGTGAAAAGTAGATCATCTATTCGAGTTGCAGTACCCACGATTGAATCCAATAATCGCTGTTGTTGACTGGTTACTTCTAAAAGCTCTAAATCAAGTAGCGCGTTACTTAAAGTAGCGAGATTCTCTGTATAAAAACTGCTTGATTTTTCGACAGCAATGCCAGCGTCTAAGCCAGATTTTTTTGCACTGAACATGCTGGAGCTAGTCTCAGCGAGGTTTGTATAGCTATTACCTATAAGTGATAGTAGCGATTGCATTTTTGGCTGATCTTGTAGCTGTTGCTGCAGTTGAGAGAGCTTTTCGTTTAGCTTTTTTTGCTCAGCTATTGTGCGTTGCTGCTCTTGCTGTAATTTTACTACTGTACTTTGGCTATACGCGACGGCATTAAATTTAGTGATCGACAGCAGTGATAGTTGCAGTGCCTTACTTTGCTGCTGTACAGGGACTGCGAGCGTTTCAATATCTGAGTTCGCGATGCTAATTTTGCCAAGAGACCAATAAAAAAAGCTACTACTGGCTAGCATCAGCAGACCAATTGCGGAAAATGCAAATACCACTTTATATTTTATTGCAATTGTTTGCATAGCACACTCATAAATACAGGCTAAATAATGAGTGTAGCAGTCTTTTTATAAAATATAAGGATGAGAGGATATTGAGTTATTGTAAATTGCAGTGGTATTTATTGCCATCGATAATCAGCATAGCCTCTTTGCCTTTAGTCCAAAATAGCACGTTTTCGTTGGTGTATTTTACGCCTGATGCACTGCGTTGCCTTATTAGTTGATATTGGTGTTTATTGTAATCAAGCGTTGCAGACTCTTCATCTTGGTTGGTTATGGTTGCGTTGAGTTTGCTATCACATGTAAATGTATCAATATTCTCCTGCTGTGTGCAGGCGCTGAGTGTGATTAATAAGCTCGTAGTCAATAGTAGTGCTTTATACATAAAAGGTATCCTTGAGTTATGGTATTTGCACAGCATAGCAAACGAAAATTAACCGTTGGTGAAAGTGTCGCTTTACGCTATGTTAAAATCAAATAATTTTAAAATTTAAGGAACAAGGATGGCAGGCACAAACCTTTTAACATTGCTTGATGATATAACTGCGCTATTGGATGATATAGCTACTATGAGCAAGGTTGCGACTAAAAAAACGGCGGGTGTGCTCGGTGATGATCTAGCCTTAAACGCACAGCAAGTGACAGGGGTAAGTGCAGATCGAGAATTACCCGTTGTATGGGCTGTTGCTAAAGGCTCATTTTTAAATAAAACCATGTTAGTTCCTGCGGCATTGTTGATCAGTGTGTGGCTGCCGTGGTTGATAACGCCCTTATTAATGATAGGTGGTCTTTTCTTATGTTTTGAAGGTGCTGAAAAGTTAGTGGAGAAAGCTTTTCCTGCGGCTAAATCTAATGATCATAATGAGGCGGCAGATACTGATTTAGTTGAATATGAAAAACAAAAGATAAAAGGGGCAATCCGGACAGATTTTATTTTATCAGCAGAAATAATAGTAATTACTCTTGGGACTGTTGCGGGAGCGAGTTTAATTAATCAGGCACTTGTACTAAGTGTAATTGCCGTACTGATGACGATAGGTGTATATGGTCTCGTTGCTGGGATAGTAAAACTGGATGATGCCGGATTATATTTGCTTAAACAAGCCCAGCAAACAGGTAATCGCTTTAAAGAAATATTAGGTAAGGGTTTACTAGCGGCTGCCCCACGTTTAATGCAGTTTTTGGCTTTTGCAGGCACTGTGGCTATGTTTTTGGTGGGGGGCGGTATTTTAGTGCACGGTATTAGTATACTTCATCATTGGCAACAAACTGTTACTGATTATGGCTTATCACATTTAGGAAGTGCTGGAGAGGTAATTGCGCCGCTTTTGTTTGATGGTGCTTTAGGTTTGTTGGCTGGTGCGATGATTGTGCTAATACATTATATTGTGGTGAGATTTATAGCAAAAAAGCCGACAACTTAACTTTGTCGGCAAAGTGTTAGAGTATTATTAAATTGATTGGTGGTACTTAATATTCATGTGGATGTGTAGAGTTCGCTTGATTACCTAACGATGTATTTTATTTAGCACGAAATCAAGGGTAAGTATCGTTTCGTTTATCTGCTCATGGGTATCAATACTTAACACTGTTAGTAAGTTTTTCAGTAACTAGAAATGGATCGATCACTCGTCAATTATCTTCAGTGTTAAGCTGTGATGGCCAATTAATTTTGTAGTGATTCTAATTGGCATTTTTAATCCATTATAGGTTTGAGTTTCTGGTCATGTTGATTGCTCTTCTGTTTGGCTTAGCTTACGTTATAAACCTCTGCAGTTTTATCCGACTATTACGACATACTAATGCAGGTAGTAAATAAATTGTTTCTAAGGAGGGGGTGTTGGTATAATAGGTAATATCTTGTTTTTTTAATAATAATATAAAAAGGAATTGCCGTGAAAAAGTGGCTGTTAGTATTAATTTTTTTTATAGCACAATTTAGTGCTAGTAGTTATGCAAGTACAAAGTCGTTGTCTATTGAAAGCTTCAGTAAAAGCAGTGAGTATAGTCAAGTTAAGCTTTCACCTGATGGTAGTTATATATCTGTTATTAGCAAGCCTGAAGGGAAGAGCGTATTAGTTATTCTTGATACCAATGGCTTTAAAATGAGCCATGCAGTGAGGTTTCCTGGTAATGCACAAATAGGTGATTACCATTGGGTGAGTAATGAACGAGTTGTTCTTGAAAAACAGTATCTTAAAGGTTGGCAAGATCATCCTCAGTATCATGGTGAATTATTTGCTGTAAATGCTGATGGTTCCCGAGGGAAGTACCTAGTTGGCTATCAAGGGGAGATGCAAACAGGCTCTCGTTTGAAAAAGGCGACGCCCCTTTATGGCACTTCTTTTGTGCTCGATCCTTTGACCCATGATAATCGTAGAATGTTAATAGTAACATATCCGTGGTCTTCTAATACTGAACCACATACAGTGGTTTATGAAGTTGATTTGTTTTCTGGAAAACGCCGTAAAGTAACGCGTTCACCATCTCGAATGGCGCAATTTTTAACAGATCATAAAGGTAATGTGCGTATAGCAGTCTCAACGGATGATTATATAAGTTCAACAATTTATACTCGTGGAAAATCTGGTGGAGAATGGCAAGAACTTGATTTAGGTAGTTTGGTTTACGGTGATGTGCAGCTACACGCTTTTGATAGCACGGGCAGTTCAATTTATGTAACCGCGTCAGTGAGTGGTGAGGCTGCTGGTTTGTACAAGCTCAACTTAAAAACCAAAGCAATGGAATTGATTCATAAAGAAGAAGGTGTATCGCCAAAGAAGATCTGGGTGGATGAAACATCAAAAGAGCTATTCGCCATTGAAAGTGAGTTAAATTATCCAACGTATGCTTTTGTTGATAGTGAGTCAAAGAAGAGTGTGCACTTAAAGTCATTACTCGCAGCGTTGGAGGGGAATCAAGTGCAACTTGTTAGTAGCACTGAAGATGGCAATACTAATATCATTATTGCATCAAGTGACCGAAATCCTGGTGACTATTATATGTTTAATGCACAAGCTAACAAGCTACGTTATTTATTTTCAGCACGTAGTTGGCTAAAGCCTGAATTAATGGCTGAAACAAGACCAATTAGCTACACCAGCCGCGACGGTTTAACTATTCATGGCTATTTAACACTCCCTAACAATACGACAGAGAAAAACTTGCCTCTGGTTGTTATGCCTCATGGTGGCCCTCATGGTCCGCGCGATTGGTGGGGGTTTGATCCCGATGCACAGCTGTTAGCCAATCGCGGTATGGCGGTATTAAAAGTGAATTTTAGAGGTTCGGGTGGTTTTGGTCGTAACTTTGAGCATGCAGGGCATAGAAAGTGGGGAGCTGAGATCCAGTATGATATTATTGATGGCGTAAAACACCTAATTGAGCAGGGAACTGTTGATAAAAATAACATGTGTATTATGGGGGCCAGTTTTGGTGGTTACTCAGCCTTGCAAAGTGCGATTATAGAGCCTGATATGTTTAAGTGTGCTATCGGTGTTGTTGGTGTTTACGATTTACCACTGATGTTTGATGAAGGCGATGTGGCAGAGCGTGAGAGTGGTCAGCGTTACCTTAAAAATGTACTTGGCACTGATGAAGCCCAACTAAAGGCCTTCTCCCCAAGCTACAATATCGATAAGTTAAAAGCACCTGTGTTAATAGTACATGGTGGGGAAGATGAGCGAGCACCTATTGAACAAGCTGAATCACTTGTGGCCGCGCTTAAAAAAGCGAATCATCCTTATGTTTACGAGTTATTAGAAGATGAAGGGCATGGGTTTTACAAGCCAGAGCATCGCACTCGTTATTATAAACAGGTGTTGGCATTTTTAGACCAGCATTTAACCTTGTAAAAATATGATTTTTATAATTAAAATGGCAAGCTTATAGCTTGCCATTTTTTATTTGCAGCTATTCTCTTGGCATAACTCTTTGAGTTGCACTTTTGCTTTATGGTTATTTTGTTGTGCAGCTTGCTGATACCAATAGATAGCTTGAGTTATATCTTTTGTTATACCTTCACCATCACGATACATTTGCGCAGTATTAAGTTGTCCCCACTGAGAACCTTCCTTACTGGCGAGCAAAAAGCTTTCAAATGCATCTTCAAATAAGCCATCTTTATAATATACGATCCCTTGCTGATTATTCTTATTGAGCTTTACACCTTCATATAAGGGTTTTGGTGTCGGTGGAAACATAACAAACCCACCATATAAACTGTATGCATATGGGCGAAGTACATTGTAAATAGTGCCGTCATTGTATAAGCGCTTTACTTCCTTGCGGGGTAAGGTCAATGTCTTTGATGAAAAGTAATCTTTTTGCACCAATAAGCTGGTGCGCATCGCCATTGTGATTGCTCGATCGCGTTTGTAACGATAATTGCTGACTTGAAAGGTAATAAATTTTTCGTCGAACTCGAGTACTTGTGCCACTTTCAAATTTTCTGGACGTAATGGCTCATGCGAAAACTTGTCAGCTTTTACTAAATAGGTATCAAATGCTTGAGGTGAATCTAGAATCATTTTCTTTGTTGTGAGTTCCTCAAGATGTTGTGCGTAAAAATATATACATAAACATATCAGTAAGAGTGAGCCTGCAAAATACTTTACTAATGACAGTTGCTCTAACAATGGCAATTTGATGATTGACACAGGTTCGCTGTGGCGGCAATTAGCACATTGGTATTTATATCGCCATGCCAGTGGCAGGATAGGTAGGATAGTAAAACGTAAAAAGCGACTATGGTTTTTTAATTGATAGTCATTGCTGTTGCACTGTGGGCAGGTTTTTGTTTTGCTGAAGAATGACAGTGAGTTGCTGGTATTAAAAAGTAGCATGTAGTCCTTGGTCCCTTCCTTGTTTTACATAAGTTAAAACAAGGAAGGTGAGAAGCAAAGCTGCAAACTGTAAGAAAATATGTATTATTTTGCAGGTTTTGGTTTGATTGTTGTTCTAGCATCAGCAGCCATAAAAGCAAACACAGCATAAGCGGCCGTATTTTGCTTCAGTTTTTCAGGATCTACTTTATCAAGTGTGTCATCAGCCGTGTGGTGGTAATCAAAATAATCGGTACCATCTTGGTGTAAATCAAAAATAGGTGCGCTGGTGGCATTTTTCAATGGAATTAAGTCAGGTCCACCGTTAGCGGTATTTTTTGCAATGTATTGAACATTGAGTGGGGCAAGTTGTTTAGCAATAGCACGCACCACCGGGAGTGACTGCGCAGATACATTTGACTCAAAGCCATATACTACATCAGCCCCAAAATCAGATTCAGCTGCGGCAACAATATTATCAAGCTCTTTAGCATGTTGCTTAAAGTAGGCTTTAGCACCCCATAACCCCAGTTCTTCGGCGGCAAATAATACCACGCGGATACTACGCTTAGGGCGCTTTATTTCGCTAATATGTTTTGCTGCTGCCATTGTTAATGCAACACCTGCACCATCATCGAGCGCACCAGTGCCTAAATCCCACGAATCTAGATGACCGCCAATAAGTACATATTGTTCAGGGTTTTGGGTACCATTGAATTGGCCTATCACATTAAAGCCAGTACCTTGACCACGATCTTCATTTTGCACATTGATATTTACAGTAACGTTTTTGCCCAGCGCAATGAGGCGAGCAATTTGGTCGGCATCAGGGTTGGCAATTGTTACGTTAGGGATTTTTGTTACACCGTCTTTATAGTGGCTACCACCAGTATGTGCAAAACGGTGATGTGCAGTACTGACTGAGCGCATCATATAACCAATTGCACCTTTTTTAGCGGCTTCAACAGAGCCAGTTGAGCGTGCACGAACGGCAGGGCCATAACCATTACCATCAATGTCGCGGTTCATACGGTAGTTAATATAAGCAATTTTACCCTTCAAGCTATTTGCTGGGGCTGCGATCAACTCATCAAGGGTTTCAAATAATATAACTTCAGCAGTAATACCGTCTTTTGGTGTGCTCACACTATGACCAAGTGCGGTTAAATGTAGTGTTTGTTCACTCGGGGTAAGAATTTTACCGCTTTCACTGAAGCGGCGCCATTCAGGGAACGTGGCTTCTTCTAGCCATACTTTATCAAAACCCAGCGCTTGAAATTTAGCTTGCGCCCATGCAACGGCTTTTTTATCATTTTCTGTACCAGGAAGGCGTGGGCCTATCTCAGTAGTAAGAGATTCCAGTAATTGATAGCTTAAGTCACTGTTGCTAGCATTTGTTCTGAGCTCAGCTACTTGCTTAAGTTGTTGAGCTGTAAACTCAGGCTCTGCTGCACTTACCAAAAAGCTGCTAGCAAGCAGAACCCCTGTGATGATTTTTTTCATTATTGACCTTGGCTTGTTAGATATTTACCGACTATTTAACCATTAAATGACCGACTTAAAAAATATAATGAGATAAAAAGTAAAAAGCCCGCAGTTTAACGTGCGGGCTTTTTAAAATTACTAACTAATTTAGAAATTAAACTGCGCTGCTAAACGTAAGCTAGTGCCTTCGCCGACCGTTACATTGTTTGTACCACCACCGCCAAGGTAGTTGGTATCAAATAAGTTTTCAACGTTAAGGCGTAAGTTAATATCGGTGTTACTCATAACAAATTTATAAGTTGCACCCACATCTACACGCGTATAAGCGTCTTTGGTAATTGTATTTTTACTATCAGCAAAGCGATCCCCTTCATAAAAAGCACCAGCATTGAACGCAATCGCATCGTTTAATTCGTAGCGAGTCCAAAGTGATGCAGACCATTTAGGTGCATCTGCAGGGCGTTTACCTTGTAATTTAGCATCGCGCTCGTAATTTGCATCTAAATACATGGTTGATGCCATCACAAATAGGCGATCAGTTACCGCCCCTTGTGCTGCAAGTTCAAAGCCTTTATGACGTTGTTCACCAATTTGAGTGGTAATAGTTGTAATATCGCCAATAGCGACAGGTAAATCTTCAGTAACGAGCGTGCCTGTTTTGCTAATGTCGAAAAGTGCACTGCTAAGCATTAAGCGATCATCAAACAATTGCCATTTAATGCCTACTTCTCTTTGCTCAGAGGTAACCGCATCAATCTTCATACCATCATTAATATCATTTTGATTATTAATGGTTTCGTTTTGAGGTTCAAATCCTTCAGAGTAACTAGTATATATCGTCGCTGATTCATTGGGGTGATATAGCACACCAAATTTAGGTACGAAAGATTCGTTATTTCTACCTTTCCTTGTTTGTTTATCGTAACGACCACCAAGTGAAACTTGCCACTGTGGTGAAAAAGTAATTAAATCTTGTATATAAATACCGTAGTAATCGTATTCAGTTTCGCTTGTTCTATCTGGTGTTTTATAGCTTATATCAGGTCGAGCAGGCTCATTTTGACCAGCAGTGAAGTTAAAAGAGTCTGCAGAGGTGCGTAATTGGCGGTAAAAGTAGTCAAGTGAATTAGCACCAATTAAAAACTGATGTTCAATGCCCGCAGTTTCAAATTCACCGATAAAATCAACGAATGCGGTGGTAAACTGCCAATCATCAAAACGATCGTATGGGTTCGAGGTGTATGTATTCGTTTGTGAGATGTAAGAACTTCGACTAGGTGATGACTCAAAACGCTGACGTTCAAAAGTTTGCTCGTTATAACCTAGGTTTACCTGCCAGTTATCAGATAAATATACGTTAAAATCTATACCTAAGTTTTCTACAGTAATGTCAGTAAATGCCCAAGACATATCGCGAATCGTTTTATCATCACCAATCACATTGGCGTTATCATCAATCCATGCACCAGTATCTAAGCCTGCTTTGTCATCGGTACGGTCATAATGAACACGAACAAGTGCGTTGTCGCCAATATCGTAATCTACAACTAAGGCACCTAAAAATCGGTCACGCTCACGGTTTTCACCGTTTTGATATTCACGCCAATATTCAACGTCTTGTTTTACTAAAATACCGCGAGCACGTAAGTCTTCGGCTTCTGTTAATGCACCACCGGCATCAACCATAAAGCGAGTTGAGCCATGCTGGTCGACATCGCCACCTACATTAAAAATTGTTTGTGCAGTTGGCTTTTTTGTCACCATATTAACCAAGCCGCCAGGACCTGATTGACCATATAAAATACTTGATGGTCCGTAACTACTCAGCACTAAACCTTGCTTATTGAAAACGATCAAAAATAAAAAAGGGATCGACTTGCTTGATCATTTCAACGCGTTATTCTGTTGCTTTCCTTTGATTATGATGTGAATAAATGAAAGTAAGTGGGATCGATATCGAGTCGAATATCGACAATATTAAAGCACAAATTGAAGCAGATAAAACGTTATCGACGTCAATGCGTGCTGCGATCGATTTACTGCTACTTATTGTTACGTTACTTTCTCAGCGTCT